>JAJRYU010000632.1 GCA_024275615.1 Planctomycetota bacterium | reverse complement strand
GAAGAACCCTGTTGCCGCAAGTTTCGCTGTTATCGGCATCATTGATATCGGTGGCCCCATCGATCCAGGTACTGGGTTACCAACGGCCATCACCGTTTTTGCAGATGGCAGCGTGCCTTCAGGATTTAACCCATTCTTCAACACAACCAACGTGGGTGGTTCGAACGTGTTTTTCACCATGCCTCCATTTCCACCGGGCATCCTGACAACATTCCAAGCGGCGATGTTCCGTGCGAACGCTCCGTTTGTTGCCATGACGAACGCCATTGAAGTCACAGTCAATTAGAAACATGTCGCGGAGGCTACGGCGTCCGCGACGCTTCTTAAGAAAGAGAATGGAATGAAGAATCACTTTCGCATGCTCCGCGTCTTTGCCTTGCTCACATGCTTAGCCATGAGTGCTGTGTATTCGGGCGCTCAATCACCGTTGTTGACAACATTTGCCGGCGGCAACGGCCAGTCCGGAAATATGTTTGACGTCAAATCCCTCACGGGTGTGCTCATCACAGATTTTGACATCAACATTGCGACAGGCGGCAATTTCGAAGTTTGGGCGCTCAACACGCCTGGCACCTATCTAGGCAACCAATCCAGCAATACCAACTGGACGCTTTTGGCCACGGTCACAGGACTCACCGCAAACGGCGCCGGTGTCGCCACACCCATGGGTCTCAACTTGAATTTTGCCATCCCACCAGGAGTCATGCAGGCGTTCTATATCACCTCAACTGGTACACAGATTCTGTCGTACACTAACGGCACGGCTGTCGGGAACCTCTATGCCTCGAATACTGACCTTGAATTCTATGAAGGCCATGGCGGAACGTATTTCAACCTGACTTTCAACCCACGCGTGTGGAATGGCAACATTCACTATTTGCCTTTGTCTACCGTCACTGACGACATGCAAATGTCCAAAATCATCGCACCTGTCAATGACACACTCGACTGTTCGCTCAGGTCGTCCACGGAAGTCGTCACTGTTGAAGTACGCAATTTGGGGATGAATCTCGTCCCTATCGGCACGTTTTTGACTTTGACTTTCCAAGTTGACGGCGGGGCTACTACAGCTGAGTTCCTCAACCTCACGGCTGACTTGATGCAAGGTGGTACTCTTCAGTACACATTTACGGCGACCGCTGATCTTTCGGCGGCAGGCAACCACACTTTGGACTGCGGAGTCATCTACGCCGCCGACCTTGATCCAACGAACGACAATCTCATAGTTAATATAGGCAGTGGCGGCCAACTGCGAGTAACGAATTATCCCTACTCGGAAGACTTCACACTGACTGGCAATGAAGGATCGACCACACCTCCTCTTGGTTTTGTTCAAGAAACCACAGATGCGACCGGTACCAATTCCGACTGGATCATGCGTTCGGGACCGACACCAACAATCACGACGGGCCCATCTGCGGACCACACAACCGGTGTGGCTGGCATGGGAGGCTACGCTCACATCGATGACGACAGCAATCACGCCACGATTAATTTGCGTTCCCCATGTTTCGATCTCTCGGGCTTGGCACTGCCAAACCTGCGTTTCTTCATGTACTCCGACAACGGCTCTGGCCCAACAACATCGAACTTGCTCTCAGTGGATGTGATTAGCCACCCATCAGGAACTGTCACCACCGATGTATTTGGACCCCAGGGACAAACCGGTCCAGCATGGATGATTCAAGTGGTCGACTTGAGCGCTTTCACCGGGCAGATTATCCAACTCGTCTTCCGCGGTGAAACGGCAACCAATCCTGGGAACGCCCACGACATTGCGATTGACGATGTTTCGGTTGGTGACCTATTGCCGACACCTGGGCAAGCTGCTCAAGCTGGCCTTGCGGTTTTGGACATCAATGATCCACGGAACATAAACGGCGATCCTCTCTCCTTTGGATTCGGCGGTCCGTATTTCACAACCGTGACTCAAGGAGATACGTTGACTTTCAAGATGCAAGGTGAAGCCTTGCAGCCCATCGTCTTGTTCTCTGGACCACTTAATCCAGCAGCAGCATCCTTCCCAGGCATCGGCTCTGTAGATGTGGGGGGTGCTATTGACCCCATGACTGGTTTGCCGACACTGATAACAGTCTTGGCTGACGGCACGACGATTGGTGGGTTCAACCCCTTCTTTGTCACCGCAGCAAGCGGCACCGCTGACATTGGATTCACTATTCCAAACTTGCCCATCGGAGTCTTAGGGACATTCCAATGTGCCCTCCTCACCTCGGGCGGTGCAGGTATCGCTTTGACCAATGCTGTTCAGGTGAGCGTTCAGTAGGCAACGATCAATCTTGACTGACACTTGGGCCCCACAATCTTTGTGGGGCCCTTTTTTGGTGTAAGAGGTTGGAACGGTTGCGATAACAATCGGATTCGCCGAAACACCGACACCATTAACCCCCTCTCCTTTGGATTCGACGGCACCGCCATTGGTGGATTTAACCCATTCTTCGTTGCCGCCGCCCATGGCAGGGCCGACATAGTGATTACCGTTCCAAATCTACCAATCGGAATTTGGGGACCTTCCAATGTGCCTTTCCCACCTCAGGGGGTGCGGGCATCGCCCTGACAAGCGCTGTCCAGGTGACTATCCAGTAACAATTGCCGCATACGACACTTAGGCTATTCCACGTTCGTGGGAAGCCCGTCAGATTTTGTCACGAAATCCATGACGGCGCAGGGTCGGCTTTGTATCATCAAGTCAGGCCGAGAGCCTTTAACTCTGACAACGGTCTTGAGTCCTCTGTGGCTCAAGACCTCATGCGCTTTATCATCGGAAGGATTCATACGATGCAGTCAAGAACAATGCGGCTAACCCGCTTCCTGTCGAGGCAGAGATTTGCGGCTCTGCTCATTCCACTCATCATGTTTTGTCTCACCACTTTGGTGCAAGCACAGACTTTGACGACCACCTTTGCCAACAACAACGGCTCTGGTGGCAACATGTTCGAAATCAAGTCACTTACGGGAGTTGTCATCAATAGCTTCGATGTCAACATTTCTGGCGGCACAGGAAACTTTGAAGTGTGGGCACTTAACATGCCAGGTCCATTTCTCGGCAACCAATCGAGCAATGCGAATTGGACCCTTCTCGCTACGGTCACGGGCGTGACCGGTAGTGCCGCAGGAACGCCAACACCTCTCAATTTGAATCTGGGCTTTGCTATTCTCCCCGGTGTCAGTCAATCGTTTTACATCGCCCGGACGTCAGGCGGTATCCTCAACTACACCAACGGCACGGCTGTTGGCAACCTTTTCGTTGCCGACTCCAACATCGAATTCTACGAAGGAACGGGAGGTGGTTACTTCAACGTCACCATTCAAACCCGCATTTGGAACGGCAACATCCACTACCTGCCTCTTTCTAGTGTTGCTGATGACATGCAACTCTCAAAAATTGTCGCACCGGTAAACGACACGCTTGACTGTAGCCCGCGCTCGGCAACGGAAACCGTGACTATTGAGGCCCGCAACATCGGTATGAATCCGGTGCCAATCGGTACGTTCTTGACCCTCTCATTCCAGGTGGACACGAACACGCCAACTTTTGAGTTTGTTACTACGACAACAGCCCTCGCTGTGGGTGACACGCTCTCCCACACCTTTGTGGGAACCGCTGACTTGTCGGCGGTGGGGAACCACACGTTGACAGCATCGATCCTATACAGTCCGGACTTAGACCCTAGCAACGACACTCTCGCAATTCCCATTGGTAGCGGTGGACAATTGAGGGTAACGACATTCCCATACCTTGAAGACTTCACCGTTTCAGGTTTCAGCGGAACGACACAAATGCCACTAGGTTGGATCCAGGAGACGGCGGACGCGTCAGGTGCCAATTCCGATTGGTTCCTACGGGACGACCCCACCCCGACGAATGGTACTGGTCCAAGCGCTGACCATACCACCGGGATCTCTGGAATGGGTGGTTACGCCGTTGTCGATGACAACGGCAATTTCACGACGGTCAATCTTCGTTCACCTTGTTTCGATCTCTCGGGCTTCGTCAATCCGAATCTCCGTTTCTACATGCACTCCAACAACAATGGACCATCGAACAACGAATCGATGCTAAGTGTTGACGTCATTACCTATCCGGGTGCCACGGTCATCCCTGATGTCTTCGGCCCTCAGGGCCACATTGGCAACACGTGGACGATGCAGGCCGTTGGCCTGAGTGCATTCACTGGCCAAGTTATTCAATTTGTCTTCAGAGGAAACACCTCTGGGACAGGTTCCGCCCATGACATCGCCATTGATGACGTATCCGTTGTCGACCTCTTGGCAACGCCTGGCCAGGCACCACAGAACGGTTTGGCAATTCTGGATCTAAACAACCCCAAGAATGCCAACAACGACCCGCTCGCCTTCGGATTTGGTGGCCCCTACTTCTCGACAGCAACACAAGGCGACAGTCTGATATTCAAGATGATAGGCGAGTCTTTGCAGCCCATTCTCCTGTTCAGCGGCCCTCTCAATCCTGCTGCCGCCTCATTTCCGGGGATTGGCAAAATTGACCTTGGTGGTCCGATTGATCCGATGACCGGTCTCCCGACTTTGCTCACGGTTCTTGCCGACGGAAGTGCAATCGGTGGATTTAACCCATTCTTCGTCACAGCAGCGAATGGTGAAGCCCAGATCGCGTTCACCGTGCCGAACCTGCCCATCGGTGTCTTGGGAAATTTCCAATGCGCGTTTTTCACCGCCAGTTCTCCTTTTGTCGCGCTTTCAAATGCGGTTCAATTGAGCATTTTCTAGGATCAAAAAATGTCTATGATGACGGCCTCACTCCCGTGTGAGGCCGTTTTTCTTGTCCTTAGGGGTCTGTTCGCACCTTTTTTTGTCGTCTTCAAGAGCTTCCATGCGCCGAAGAATTCCTATTAGTCGTTTCGCGAAAATTCCAGACCGAATACGACTCGAGCGCTATCGGCGGACGCCGGAGTTGGGTCCGAAGATCCTCTTCTTTTCGGGTGGAACTGCACTTCGAGATCTTTCAAAATCGATCAAAGAATTCTCGTTCAACACCTGCCACTTGATCACGCCTTTCGACTCAGGAGGGTCGTCCGCTCAATTGCGCGACGCGTTCACGATGCCCAGCATTGGCGATCTGCGCAACCGCCTTTGCGCTCTTGCCGACGAAAATCTCGCCGGTAATGCTGAGATCCGAGAGTTCTTTTCCTATCGCTTCAGCCAATCAGACTCACCAGATCTCCTGTTGGAAAAAATCACTCAGATCAAGAGCGGCAGAGACCCGTTGATCGAGTGTATTCCGCAACCGATCCGCAACTTGGTCGGCAGGCACCTACGTGGATTCGTCGATCTCATGCCAGATGGTTTTGACTTGCGCGGCGCTAGCTTGGGCAACCTGACTCTGGCCGGGGCTTATCTCCTCAATGACCGTGACATTGATGCTGTCACCTATCTCTACTCCAGGCTCTTGGAAGTCCGCGGTTCGGTTCGTGCGACAGTCAATGCTAATCTTGATATTTGTGTTGAGCTTGAGGACGGGACGGTTCACTTGCGTCAACACCTCTTTACAGGCAAAGAACATGGTCCCATATCTTCACCCATCACCGATATTTTTCTCGCTGGGCGTGATGCTCCTGGTGTTCGCTTGGAGCAGCTGATTGAACGGACAATTGGCCATGCGATTACGGAAGCGGATTTAATCTGCTTCCCTATGGGTAGTTTTTATTCCAGCTTGATTGCCAATCTTCTGCCTGCAGGTGTCGGCAGCTCCGTCCACCGGGCCCGTGGCCCCCGCGTTTACGTTCCAAACACGGGGTACGACCCTGAGCAGATCGGCATGACGGTCAAGGACACTGTTGAGACACTTCTGCACTATCTGCGCAGGGATGCTGGTGAATCGTTGCCATCTGATTCCTTGCTCGACCTCGTTCTTGTGGATTCAGAAAAAGGGATCTACCCAAATGGCTTGGATGTAAAGGCCATCGAGGATTGCGGAGTCATCGTACTGGACTTAGATCTGGCCGACTCTAACGACGCTTCCTTCATCGACCCACACAAGCTTTGTGCTACCCTCTTGTCACTCACCTAGTTTCAAGAATCACTTGGACACCAAGTGAAAAGCTCCGTTGTCGTGAATGGAATATTACAAGGACTAATGGGTTTTCGTGGACTTGCTGGTGGAGTGCCAACTATGAGGATGGCCTTGTGTTGACTTCGGGAACCGTTGCCTTCAGTAAGATATCCGCAACTCTCAAACATGGTCCGTCTGCCGGACATTCAACCACCACCGGGTCATAGACGATGCTCGCTCCTTCAAGAGCCAAGCATCTCTCGAAAAGACGAACGATTTGATAGTGCAGTGCCTCATAGACCAGAGACTGAGGCACAACCGCCTGATCCGAGAGAGCGCGTCCGAGAGGTTTGCCACCCTGAGTTCCCTGGGTCAAGAACTTCGCAAGTAGATCCTTGTTGATGCCAAATTTGCGAACGAGAATTTCTCCAAGTCGGAATCCCGGCGGGCTATTGGTGCTGTATGCAGCGACCAGCCGTCCAGCATCCAAGTTGAGAACGAATGACTCTTGAGGCCCTTCCACAGAAACCTGACCGCTTCGTTGGCTGTCAGCCAAGAACTGGAGGATCTCACCGACAGCGAATATGCGACCGTCAAAAGTGAAGGGTTCAACGACTTTTTTGTCATCAAGGTTGGAATCCAAGTCAACTGCACCCAAGACATCTTCAAATGCCTGAGCCAGGACTTGTTGAGTCATGTTCCTTTGATCGACTTCTTTGCCGGCGGAAATAGACTCGCGCATGTGAGCGACGACCCTACCGAGCTCGTTCACGACCGCTACCACTTGGTTGAGCTGACTCAGCTCCTCAGGCCAACGGTCCAACCGTTTTGTGTGATCATTGACACGTGCAACCAGACCGGAGCACATGCGTCCGATCTTGTCTTGCAGTTCTGTGAGTTCCATTCCGGACATGGGGGGCACTGTCTCCGATCCACTCTGAATGAGCCTTCCTATCCTCATCGGCCAAATCCCCCAGTTTGCGCAAGCACTCTCTCGGCTTTTTTGGACGTTTCTGGATAGAATAGGCGGACTCAGGTCAAAGTAGACACAAGATGCCCTCGATTTTGGACCCAAGCGGGATTTCTGGCGGGTGGCAAAATATGTCAAGTGGTGCGAGAATATCGACCGAACGACAGTCATAGCCAAGGATTAGCTCTGTGAATAGTTCTCAGGAAAAGCACGATACTCAACATCCAGCCTCTCGGGCAGGTCAAGCCTTAATCCTCATGAGCGGCCTCGTGAGCGCCACCATCGTGACCGTCGCACTTTCCGAACTCCAGGGCATTTTTCGCCCCTTTCTCATCGCAGCTTTTTTGTGCTTCTTGGTAAAGCCCCTCACAAAGAAATTGAATCGACGTGCCGGAATCTTCGGCTACGCTTTTGCTTTTGCCATTCTTTTCGGCGTGTTTTTCGTGGCTCAATCCGTCATCACCCATGACATCGCTGATTTTGACACCAACAAAGCTGGCTATAAGGACAAGGATGGCCACGAGATCTACGCGGGTTATCAGAAGCACCTCGATGGCTACAAAGCTCAATTAAGAAAGGCATCACCCAAAGTTTTTGAGGACTTTGAGCCGAAGTTCTTCGCGTGGATGGACGACGTTCTCAACCCAAAGACAATTTCTCGAATTCTGGGGACAGGCGCCTCATTCTTCTTCGGAGTCTTCGGCGAAATACTCATCGTTCTTATCGTGATGATGCTCTTGCTCATTGAATCAGACCGCCTTCCCGCACGCCTGCGACGAGTTTACGGTGTGGAGCGCGCCGCAAGAATTGAAGAAGTGTTCCGCGAAGTTGGTCGCAGTGTCACGCGTTATGTCTCGCTCAAGGTGTGGGTCAATCTCCTGACGGCGGTCATTTGCATCATCATCATGTCACTCTTCAACCTCCACTACGCTATCACATTTGGGATTATCGTCTTTGCCTTCAACTTCATCCCGTACTTGGGAAGCGTGGTCGCCACTCTCTTCCCTTGCATCATCGCCCTCGTTCAGTGGGAAACGCCTTGGAACGCCTTGTGGATTGGTATCACCCTCACCGTCGCACAGCTCGTGGTCGGGAACTTCATTGAGCCGCGCATTCAAGGCAAGGGACTTTCGATCAGCCCGGTCGTCATCGTCTTATCGTTGGGCTTTTGGGGGTGGCTCTGGGGAATTGGCGGCATGATCTTGGCAGTGCCCATCACCGTCACGATTCGTATTTTCTTAGAGCAATTTGAAACAACTCGACAATTGGCAATGATGATGGGAGGGGACGACTAATGCAGTGCCCAAGTTGTGGCGCTCAACTTGAGTTGGATCAGGTTCTCACTCATTTTGCCGTTTGCTCCTACTGCCAGTCTGCTCTCATTGTCGATCGTGAGACGCTCGCGATCGCCGGCAAGATGGCCGCTTTGCGCCCACCCTTGGGCCCATTGGCTCTCGGTTTTACCGGGTCAATCAAGAACCGATCTTTCGGAGTATTGGGACGAGTTCGTTACGCCCACGGCGCGGGGTTTTGGGATGAGTGGTACTTGCGCTCCGAAGATGGGGAGGCCTTCTGGATCTCACAGGACGAAGACCGCATCGTCTTGGAAGAGCTGCATCGAGGCGGGTCTCTCCCCAAGACCATTGTCGACATTGAACCTGGAAGCACCCTCAAAGTCGCTGGCTTAGACTTTGTCGTTCGGGAAAGAGGTGTAGCCATTCTTGAAGCGGCAGAAGGTCAGCTCCCCTTTCCCATTGTACCAGGCGAAGAACATCCATTCGTGGATCTCGTCGGTAAAGATGGGGCCTTCGGCACTTTAGAATTCGGTGATGACGGGCCCAGGCTTTTTGTCGGCAAACGCATCTCGCAATCAGAGCTCAAACTTGATCAGGACTTTTCTATTGAGCAAGTAGATAGTCTGAATCCGGAAAAGGCGGCAATCGGATCTGAACGGCGGCGTGTTGTCAAAACAAGTGGTCGGGAAATCGTTCTCAGCTGCGAATCCTGTGGCGGTTCTTTGTCCGCACCTGGAGGTGGGGAAACCACGATGACCTGCACTCACTGCGGGGCGTCCGTCGATCTCACCCTCACTCGTCTACCGTGTCCATCTTGCAAGAGTTCGATCGCCGTTCACAATCCAGCAAAGGCCATTCAGCTCACCTGTCTCAATTGCCATGCTCGTGTCGGGTTTTCTGATGACGATGTCGATTTACTTGAAACGCCAAAAGAAACTGTCGCCCCCCAGACCCGGGCAATAGGCTTGGGGGCACCTTGCACATTTTCTGGGCAAGAATATCGCGTCGTCGGCTACATGCGTTTGGAAGAACGCGATGAAGGAAAGAGCTATTTCACCGAAGAATACTTGCTTCATAGCCGCGAAGTTGGCTACCGGTGGCTGAGTGAATACTCCGGTCACTTTTCCATCTTCAATGAGCTTGCCAATTTCCCTCCTTTCAAACCATCGACGCTCCGCAAGAAGGCCACTTTCAACTTCAAGAAACGCTCATGGCGTGTCTTCGAAAAAGGAAGATACCAGATCGATTTCGTCGATGGGGAATTGCCTTGGGTAGCTGCTGTCGGCGATTGGTCGAGCTACATGGATGCCATTGCGCCGCCATTCGTTCTCAGCGCTGAGTGGACGGATAACGAATTGAGTTGGTCCGAAGGTCTCTATCTCGAACCCAAAGAAGTCGCGATAGCTTTTGGGATTTCTGTTAAGCAGCTCCCCAGGCGACGAGGCGTCGGCGCCAATCAACCCTATCGCAGCACTGTCTTCAAACGGCAGTCTCTCAAAGTCATGATTGGCTTTCTCATTTTCTCCATTGTTCTTGCCATCTGGTCGGCAAATACAGGTTTCGAACACAAAGAGACCCTCAGAGTCACACGCAGCGAGTATGACCAGGAGTTTGTCACTCAGTCTTTCGAAATCACCTCTGCACCTTCCCTGTGCCAGTTCAAGTTCACTGCAGATGTGAACAACGCCTGGGTCTACTTAGATGTGGCTCTCCTCAATGCCAAGGATGAAGCCCTGATGGATTTTTCCGCGGAAATGTCATACTACCATGGTACCGAAGGCGGCGAATCATGGTCTGAAGGCAGTACAACAACCGACATACCTGTGCGCATCAATGCTCCCGGGAGCTACCGCCTCCTCATCAAAGGGCAAGCCGGAACTCTTGATTCTCCTGATGCACTTCTCGGCAGGAGCCAATATACGGTTGACATCAGGATCAAAGAAAAGATCATCCTGACGCGCTACTACATCGCCTTGGCGATTTTCTCGTTCTTGTGGATTCTGGGTATTGTCATTCCGAAGGCTAGTTTCGAAACCCAACGATGGAGTGATGAATAGTGAAGAAAACAATTGCGTTCTTTGTCGTCATGATAATGGTTTCCGCCGGAGTCATGATCGCTTCGGCATCGGGTTGGGGCATACCGGAACCGGCAAAGAACCCCAGGAGTATTCGCGAGGGTTCAGCCAAAACGCGAAATGGCAGCGGACATTTTCGAACGCGCTACTTCGTCGGCGGAGGTCTGCATCGTGGCAAGTAAGAGTTTTCAGATAAGAGGAGATCGATAGCACATGGACTGGTCACATGAATTCAATCAAATCCTACTCACCATCATCTACGCATTTCTTGGCTTCGCGTTGCTCGGTGCCGGCATTTTCTTGATGGAGAAGGTCACACCGTTTTCTATTCGCAAAGAAATCGAAGAAGACCAAAACATTGCCTTGGGGGTCATTATTGCCGGTGCCATGATCGCCATTGGTATGATGATCGCAGCGGTTATTCGCTAATGCCTCAGCAGCCAGATGATAGCTCCAGAACAATGGCGTCAGCCGTTGTTCTCGCATCAGTCTTTGTCATCGCCATTTGTGGTTTGGTGTACGAACTGATCGCAGGAACCCTCTCATCATATCTCTTGGGCGACTCCACGACTCAGTTTTCCTTGACCATTGGGCTTTTCCTAACATCCATGGGTGTCGGTTCTTTCTTAAGTCGCTTCCTCACACGTCGCTTGGTGTTTTGGTTCATTGCTATTGAGCTTCTGATTGGCGTTGTCGGCGGCTTCAGCGCGCTCGCCGGATTCGCCGCTTTCGCATTTACTGACCTCTACATACCAATCCTTGGCGGTTTCGTTTTTGTGATCGGAGCCCTCGTCGGCCTGGAGATTCCCCTTGTCATCCGGCTACTTCAGGAAGTGAAGTCACTGCGCGTCACCGTCGCCAACGTCTTCTCTGTCGATTATGCTGGCGCTTTTGTGGCCTCCTTGGTTTTTCCTTTTCTTCTTCTCCCCTATCTTGGCTTAGTCAGATCGGCCTTGGTCGTCGGCATTGCCAATGTCATGATTGCTGGTTTGCTTTTCCTCAACCTAAGAAGTCAACTCTATCGCGGACGGAGATTCCTGGGAGTTTCCGTCATTGCTGCACTGCTTGCCCTCATTGCTTCAACGTTTGCTGCAGGAAATCTGGTTTCCGCATTCGAAAACCGCGTGTATCAAGATGAGGTCATTTTCTCCAAGACAAGCAGGTACCAGAAGATCGTCTTGACCAGATGGCGCGAGGACGTCCGCCTCTATCTCAACGGGCATCTTCAATTCTCAAGCGTCGATGAGTATCGCTATCACGAAGCTCTGGCCCTGCCGGCGATGTCCGCTGCGGAGTCAAGAAATCAAGTTCTCATACTGGGTGGCGGTGACGGGCTTCTGGCCCACCAAGTATTGAAATACGAGGATGTGACCCATATTACTCTCGTTGATTTGGACGACGCCGTCACCAATCTCTTCAAAGACAACTCGATGCTCCGTGCGCTGAACAAGGACGCACTCCGGTCTGCTCGTGTCAAGATAGTGAATCGCGATGCCATGGCGTTCTTGACTCAGTCATCACAATCATTTGATGTCATCTTGATTGACCTCCCGGACCCCTCCGAAAGTGGACTCGCCAAACTCTATTCCCAAGCATTCTACCGCCTTTGTTTGAGACATTTGTCGCGAGGAGGAGTCTTGGCAACTCAAGCGACCAGCCCATTCAAATCTCGTGAGGCCTTTTGGTGTATCGAAAAGACTCTGGCTTCGACTACGCGCAAGCTGCCGAGCTCCGAGTCGGACAGTTTCAAAACCATGCCCTACCACACCTACATTCCAACATTTGGGACTTGGGGTTTTGTCATGGCCTCAAGGGTGGCCATAAACGCCGAGAACCTCAAGATCTCAGTACCAACCCGTTTCTTGACTCAAGATGCTCTTGCTACGCTTTTTGTGTTTCCCAAAGATATGGACCGACTGGACGTTCCAATCAACCGACTCAATGAACCGGTCTTGGCTCGGCTCTACAGAGACGGGTATCATAAGTACCTTGACTGACTAAATGAGATCCTCTTCATGGCAACGAGCAAAAAAATTGGCACACATCTGATGGCCGATTTCGACGGCGTCAGGGTTGAATTCCTTAGCGACAGATCCAGACTCACAAGCATCCTTGTGGGCGCTCTGGAAACAGAAGGATTTCAGATTCTCCAAGTAACTGGGCACGACTTCCCCGGAGGGGGGTTCACGAGTCTTGTCCTCTTGGCCGAGTCCCATGCATCGCTTCACTCATATCCGGAGCGCCAATACTTGGCATTCGACTTGTTCAGCTGTGGAGCCAAGGATCCAGAAGTTGTTCTGGATTCTCTCAGGCAGGCCTTAGGTCCCGTCACCGTGAGGCAAACGAGTTGGCCTCGTCATTCTCAAGGTCAGCCCGGGATTTATTCTCGCCAGGCGAAGAAGCACTAGACCATCAAAAACTCATAGGACCATGACCATGCGAAGAACTACCTTTCTCCTCACCCTTGCTATTCTCATGGGACTTGTTGCCTGCGGTGAAGCAAGCAAACCCCAAAAGGAGGAATACTCCCCCGAAACCAAACTTACGGGTATCGCCGCCGCCGACAAGATGATCAGGGATTTCGAGGGCTTGGGCTTACTTGACAGGAGCCAACCTGGTTGGAAGACCAACCTGCCAGAACCAAACATGATCAAGTTCGATCCGGACACAAAGTACTTTTGGCTCTTGAAGACGTCCAAAGGTGACATCAAGCTAGAATTGTGGCCAAAAATTGCCCCTTATCATGTGAGTAACACCATCTATCTGACCAGGTTGGGATTCTACAATGACCTCTCGTTTCATCGCGTAGTCCGGGGATTTATGGTCCAAGGCGGATGCCCACTGGGAAATGGAAGAGGAAATCCAAACTACCAATTTGACGCTGAAATCAACCCTGATGCTAAACATGACTCTCGTGGCATTCTCAGTGCAGCACGGACAGATGCCCCGGGGACAGATAGTAGTCAGTTCTTCATTACCTTTGCTCCCGCTCCTCATTTGTACGGAAAACACACAGTCTACGGCAAGATGATTGAAGGCGACCGCACGCTAATCAAGATTGAGAAACAAGGCACGGCTAGCCAAAAGCCAAGACGTCCTATCTTCCTCAAATCTGCAGAGATCATCGAAGTCCCCAAGAAATAGAGACTTGGAATTGAAGAGTTGAGGACGGCCGCCTGGGGGCGTTAGAGTTGCGCGCAAGACAAACGACCTGAGCAATTGGAAACAAGATGACTGTATCATGTGGCATCGTCGGCCTGCCAAACGTCGGCAAGAGCACAATTTTTAACGCCTTGACGGCCGCCGCTGCTGAGCAGGCCAACTACCCTTTCTGTACGATTGAGCCCAACATCGCCATCGTCGATGTCCCGGACACGAACTTGCATGAGATTCACTCTCGAATCTCCACGCAAAAAGTGATCCCAGCTAGTCTGCGCGTCGTCGATATCGCTGGACTCATCGCTGGCGCATCCAAGGGTGAAGGTATGGGCAACCAGTTCTTGGCCAACATCAGAGAATGCGACGCCATCATGCAAGTGGTTCGCTGCTTCACAACGCCTTCTGTGGTCCGAGAAGGGGCTGTTGACCCAGTAGCAGATATTGAGATTATTGAGTTAGAGCTCATTCTGGCGGACCTTGAAACTGTAGTCCGTGCTCGGGAAAGAGTGAAGAAGAAGACTCGATCAGGCGACAAGGATGCCATCGTCGAGTTGGGAGTCATGGACCGAGCAAAAGAAGTCCTTGAAAACGACCGTCTGCTGCGTACTGAAGAATGGACCGCCCATGAACGCTCCGTACTCAGGCCCTTGTGCTTGATGACAATCAAGAAGATGCTCTACGTGGCAAACGTCGGCGATGATGATCTCTGCGGGACAAGTAGCCACGCTCAAGAAGTCGCCAAGAAAGCACTCGAGTCCGGTGCCGAATGGCTGCCTATCTGCGGCGATCTCGAATGTGAATTGAGAACGATGGGCACCGAAGATCGTGACATGTTCATGACCGATTTGGGTATCAAAGAGCTGGGTTTGGAACGTCTTATCCAATGCACCTACAAGCTGCTCGATCTCCAGACGTTCTATACAGCTGGTGAAAAAGAAGTACGGGCCTGGACCGTTCACAAAGGCTGGGAGGCTCCTCGGGGTGCCGGCGTGATCCACACGGACTTCGAGAAGAAGTTTATCCGAGCTGAGATTTATTCGGTGCAGGACCTCATCGACTACGAATCAGAAGCGGCAATCAAATCTGCCGGCAAGCTTCGCACCGAAGGACGTTCTTATGTCATGCAAGAAGGCGATATCTGCCACTTCCTTATTGGCCCCTAACCTGACCCATTAGCAGTTTCGTGGGTCCCCTATTTGAGCTCGACAAGCTCGACAAGCTCGGGAAAACGAGGTCGCCTCACTCAATGACAAGAATGACACCATTGGTAACACGGAACGTGCCCATGGTCTCTTCCACAACTCCTTGAAAAGTCACGATCAATGGAAAGAACACCGGTGTTTGTGGGCCCGAATTCCAAGGTGTTGGGTGCGAGGGGACAAACTGTCCACAAATGTCGACTGCTGTTGAGTTGGTATAGGTGAACAACAAGGGATACGCCCATGGGTACATTGGGCAAGGCAACATGATCATGTCACCAATGCCCAAGGGCAAAGTTACGGAATCATAGGGGCCTGGGACGCCAAAGAAGCCGTAGATAGCAAAATGAGAAGGCACAACATTGGTGGCTGGGTGTGCCATTTCCATTGAATTGGCTTGCCCGATCAGTGTCCGCACTCTCCGATCAGCCCCTCCCGTCTGGCCGTTGATAGTCAAAACCGGTGTTGGTCCGGACGTCGTTTGTGCGACGTTGCCGGCTATGAAGGGCGACGATGAAATGTCACTATTCTCATAGGCCCCCATATCTGGAGCTCCGTAGAGGACGCGGTCCGAGCCGTCCAAATCGAGCTGCGGCATGAGTGGCGATCCAAGCGCACCGGAATTGATACACGGTGAACCCGGGGCCAAATGAAAGTCTTCCTGCAAGACATCAACGTATTGGGGATCAGCAGAGATGACTCCCAGTCCGGCATAATTGCCTTCAATGTCGGAATGCGTCACGGTCGCAACTCCGGAGGCCCCAACGATGTCAGAGCCCAGATTCCCGTAGACGACTGAATTGTTAATCACCAAGAATCCAATACTCCCGCTCGACCCAAATGTTGCTCCTGACCCGGCATCGTTAGCAACAACCGTGGAGCATTCCATCTGCAGCGACGCGGCGCCGTTCTGCAGATATACCGCGCTCCCAGTAGAAATAGCAACGTTGAGTACATCAGGCATCAATGTGTTGCCAGTAACGAGGCAATTGACCACAAAAAGACTACTGCCCCCGGCGCAGGAGATTCCGGCACCGTGGAGGAGGGAAGTGTTGCCATTGATCCGACAGTTCGAAAGTGCCGGAAAACCGCTTGGCAATACGCTTATCGCGCCGCCAACAGCGGAAGCGGTGTTTTGTTCGAACGTACAATCCAGGAATAGGGGCGAACCGGAGATTTCCGCACCGCCTCCGCGGGTCGCCGAATTCTGGGTAATGAAGCAACTCTTGACAGTTGGCGAGCTCCCCAGGCAGTAGACTCCGCCGCCGGCGGTGATCGGCCCATTCGGCCCGACGAGAAGTTGAGTCCCCAAGCCGTGTTTCAGTGTGAAACCTTCAACGATCGTCCCTGGACCCTCCCCGAATACGAAGATCAGACAAGGGAGTGCGCTATTCCCATCAATGATCGTCACTTGCGCACCTTGAGTCGACTTCAAAGTGATGGCTTTGCCCAGGAGATTGATGTTCTCGAAATACACTCCTGGAGCCACTTCGACTGTGTCGCCGGGAATCGCAGCAACCACAGCGGCTTGGATTGTTGCGAACTGAAGCGGGACAGCGAGAGTTGCTTGTGCAGATACAGACAAGCTGAGGCCGAACAAGATAGCAGAAATTCTCATCGCGAATTGCATCGTAGTCCCTTGTTAAGTGACAAGGATCCTCCAGACTCAAGAATCACAGGAGGACGACAAAGGTGTGTGAACTGTGCAAGACCAAGTAAGTGTGCGTATGCGCTCTTCTATCATCTGCAGAGCTTTCTTGAAAAACCCCTGTTGCTTAGATCGGATCGATTCTTCGCTATCTACAGGAAATAACCAATTTCTGCGGCCAGAGAATCGGCTACAGCCAAACCTTCCACTGTGGGTTTCAAAAAACCATCATCACACCAGATCAGCTTGGCTGCCTTGAGATTCTCAATCCGAGAGACCGACTCTTCGAGCAAGTTGATTCCATGTCGATTTTCGAATCCGCCAATATTGAGCCCCTGAGGCTGACGCAGTCCAAGCATGATCTCCTCCAAGGCGAAATTCTTGGCCGACAGGATTTCGTACCCTGCCACACCGGAATCTTGCGTCACGAGCCCTTTAACCCACTCATCGGTGAAAGCGTAATTCCAGAACCGCTTTTCGCCGTCAAACGAATGAGCCGAAGGTCCAAACCCCAAGTACGGTGAGTGATCCCAGTATTTCTTGTTGTGTTGTGATTGATGCTGGAGGTCCGTGGCAAAGTTTGAAACTTCGTAGGCTGCGAATCCTAAGGCACTCAATCGCTCATGAGTTTCCCCGAAATAGTCGCCGCGCGCATCATCACTCAACTCAAGGAAACGCCCAAGCTCCGCGCGCTTGGCAAACAATGTCCCAGGCTTGATGTTGAGTTGATAGCAACTGACATGCTCAACCCCCTGCTCCGCCAGCAAGTCCAACTGTGCCAACCAACGCCCCCGCTCTTGATTCGGAAGCCCGAACATGAGGTCTACAGACACGGTTTCAAAGTCGCCATCTTGTGCCATGTCCAAAGCAGCGAGAGCCTCCTTCCTGGTGTGCCTCCGCCCCAAGGATTTGAGATCCTGGTCCTCAAAGCTCTGCACCCCAAGGCTCAAGAACTTAACGCCCAAATCTTGAGCGGTCTCGACAAAGGTCTCCGTTACATCCTCTGGATTTGCCTCCATGTGAAGGCGGACATCAGGAAGCAAGTCGAGGTGTTGGTCAAGGGCTGAAAGAATCGCGACCATGGCAGATTTTGACAAGAGCGACGGTGTTCCACCCCCGAAATAAATCGTTTCAATCGGAAAATCAAAGTCCTTGGTAAGCTTGATCTCTTTGATCAAATGATCAACAAAGTTAGCGATACGTCCAGCTTTGACGCGCTCTACGGAAAAATCGCAGTATGGGCAGACGAAAGAACAAAACGGTACATGAACATAGAGGCCCGCAGCCCTAGACGTACTGCGCAGACCACCACTCATTTCTTATCGGTGTCAGAACGTAGAACCGCAAGAAAGGCCTCTTGAGGAATGTCGACAGAACCGATCGTCTTCATCTTCTTCTTGCCCTTCTTTTGTTTCTCAAGCAATTTCCGCTTCCGCGAAATATCGCCGCCATAGCACTTAGCGGTCACATCTTTGCGGAATGCATTGATGGTCGTACGCGCAATGATGTTGCCGCCGATCGCCCCTTGAATGGGGATCTTGAATTGTTGCTTCGGGATCGTCTCAGCCAAACGTTCACAGTACTTGAGGGCGCGCGGTCGCGCCTTATCTCGGTGTACAAGCTGGGCTAATGCATCCACTTGCTCCCTATTCACCAAGATGTCGACCTTGACAATGTCAGAGGTGCGATAATCTTTGACTTCATAGTCGAATGACCCATATCCCCGAGTCACATTCTTGAGCTTGTCGTAGAAATCGAAGAGTACTTCGCCCAAAGGCATTTCGCTCTTGACTTCGATACGGCCAACAGAGAGATACTGGAAGGTAGTCTCGTCCGCGCGATGCTCGCGGCACAACTCCATGACCTGCCCAAGGAAGGCCTCTGGAATAATGATGGCCGCTTTGATGAAAGGCTCTTGAAGCTCCTTGATTGTCGACGGGTCAGGGAAGTAGGAAGGATTGTCGACTTCAATGAGCTCTCCATCCATCAGTTGAATGCGATAGAGAACACTGGGTGCGGTGAGCAAGAGTGACATACCAAATTCGCGACTGAGTCGCTCTTGGATAATGTCAAGATGCAAGAGTCCCAAGAATCCACAGCGGAATCCAAATCCCAGTGCGGCCGACGTGTCCTTCTCAAAAGTCAAGGAAGCATCGTTGATACTGAGCTTTTCCAATGCTTTGGCTAGGTCTTCATAGTCGTCACGAGTCATAGGATAGAGAGAAGAAAAAACGACTGGCTTGGCCTCTTTGTACCCTGGAAGAGGTTCGGGAGCAGGATCGTCCGCCAAAGTGAGTGTGTCGCCAATGGCGACATCTCTAATCGTCTTAACTCCGCAAACAATGTAGCCCACATCTCCAGCTTCAAGCATCTTCCGAGATTCTGGCTCCAACTTTACGAAGCCGAGTTCGTCGACAACGTATTCGGACTTCGTATGCATGAAACGAATTTTCTGTTTGAGGCGAAGCGTTCCTTCTTTTACGCGGCAATGAAGAATCACACCGCGATACGAGTCATAGTGAGCATCAAAAATTAGAACTTGGAGTTTTGCTTTGGCATCGCCCACCGGCGGCGGAAGTTTTGTGACGACGGCCTCGAGAATTTCTTCGATACCGATTCCTTTCTTCGCCGAGCACTCAATGGCCTCGAAAGGATCCAAGCCAAGATCAGAGTCTATTTCCTCGCGCACACGATCTGGATCGGCCGCGATCAGATCAATCTTGTTGATAATAGGCAAGAGCTCAAGATCGTACTCCAAGGCTAAGTAGAGGTTGGCGACCGTTTGCGCTTCAACACCTTGCGCGGCATCGACGATTACCAGCGCACCTTCACAAGACATGAGGGATCGCCGCACTTCGTGGGAGAAATCTACATGCCCCGGCGTGTCGATGAGGTTGAGGCGATAGGTCTTGCCATCTTTAGCCTCGTAGTCCAGCATGATGGTATTGCTCTTGATCGTGATTCCTCGCTCCCGCTCGATATCCATCGAATCCAAGATCTGATCGCGAAAATCACGGTCTGAAACCGCACCGCATGCCTGAATCAGCCGATCCGCCAGGGTCGACTTGCCGTGGTCAATATGGGCAATGATGCAGAAATTCCGTATGTCCTCCACGAGGCTCCTCCGAGCAAAAATATGCTACCGATCTTAACCACAACGCTTCCTGGCCCCCAGGACAGGAACGGATTCCCAAAATTCGCTCATTCCGCGATGGTTTTTCTGAGAACTTGGCAGGTGCTGCTTCGTCCTGATGTACAACGGGGCGAGCGTGTTCGACCCGAGACAGCGCAGTATTCGACTGGAGATGAATCATGCGAGGAGTTTTGATCCTTGTCATTTTGGGCACTTGCCAACTTACCCACGCTCAAGTCCTCGATTCCTTGCCCCTGAGAAGCGGTCGCGAAGTCGAACTCTACCGACAAACCCTCAACAAGTTGAACAACACGGTTTTCAACATTGATTGGAAAGAAGTCAATTTACGCGATGCTATCGCTGACATTCGCCGCCAGACGCGCCTCAATTTCGTTGTCACCCGAAATGCGGACGAAAGTGGCTTTGATGAACTGACGCTGAGGCTGAGAAACGTGAGTGGGCGGTTGATCCTCCATTTCTTGAAAGATCACGGGAAGATTGTCTTTCAGTTTCGAAGAGGTGCCATATTCGTGACTTCCAAGGCTGATGCAGTCCGCCGTGGAGCCACTCTTCGCATCTATTCCGTCCACGATTTGCTCTACGTGCCACCTGACTTTCCGGGGCCTCGTATTGGTATCAGCCCCAACGCTCCCGGTGAAGAAGAAGAACAAGAAGTCGTCGAAAGAGAATCCCACGATCCGGAGCGCATTGTTGAAATCATCAAGATGGCCACTGGAGAAAGTAACTGTGAGTATGAAGGTGTCTCCATTGACATCCACCGTGGTCGCATGATCGTCCGGCACACGCCGATCATGCAAAGACGAGTCCGCTACATGATTGCCGCATTAGGGGCGTTCTGAACCCCCGTTTGAAACGGGCATCCGCTATTGGAGATCTTCAAACCACCTCCAGAATTCCTCTTGCATTTTCTCCGGCGTGATCTTGAAAGCAGCAAGAAAGCGCGCGGCGAATTCACCCGGGCCACGGTCCTGAACAAAGACGCGCAGTCCGTCGCCATTTGTTTGTTTGAGGTATTGAAGCAAGAACAACCCTTGTGCCTCATGAACGGCGG
The DNA here is from genome assembly GCA_024275615.1 of Planctomycetota bacterium. Classification (GTDB taxonomy): domain Bacteria; phylum Planctomycetota; family DRQF01; genus S139-23. The sequence continues at coordinate 1,472 of JAJRYU010000632.1, read as the reverse complement.
TCAAACCTCCCAGTGAGGTTTTGAACAAGCGAGACAAACCAATGACCTTGTTGTCTTTTAGAGCCTCCTGAAGCAGTTTCTTGGCTTCTTTGAGAGATCGATACTTGCGCGTGGTTTTGGCAACACGATCGTAACCGTCTGCTTTGGCAAAATGGATCCGTATCTCGCCCAAGATCCGGATTTCCGCCAAGTGGCCGGCAGCGACGTAGAGAACGGGTGCGGCATCAAAGTCAATATGCCCCCAAAGACGCATCATCGTCGCCCCTGTACCTGAAATCAATGTGTGCTCCCACAGCGGCTCTGCTTGGCATGAGACTCGACTCAATGGCCCAAAACTCATGGAATCGTGCTTCTGGCCGTAGGCCACACGATTGGCGTCAGCGCCATGAATAGCTCCCCCGCGCTTGAGGAAAGAAAGATAGGTTGGACGGTCTCGAAGAATGACGATCAGGCTTGAGGGCCCAGCGACGAATGTCTCTCCCTTTGGCTTAAACGTCTCGTCAAACCACTTCCGTGTCGCTCGAATGCGACTGAGAATACGCTCTGCTTCCCCTCTTCGCCCAGAGATAACGACGGTTGTCGGCCCATGCTGCGCACCTTGAAACAAGCTCCCTGTGAGTTCTTCGAAACGCCGTAGTTCATCGACAAGAAGTTTCTCCTGTGGTTTGTACCAGTCGCCTTTCCATGGCAACATCTTCCGTTCTTTCATGAGTTCATCGGTAAGGCGCCATTTGCGGCGTCCATCGAGCATGAACAGGCCCGGGCTCCTTTTCAGACGACCCTTCTCGCTCTTGGCGACCCAAGCGCCTCTAACGAATACAAACCCCGAGGCCCGCATCTTTTTTGCCAGAGCCTTGTCTGCCTCTTTTTGATTTTTGTACCAAGTATCTTCAAATCTCACTTGCCCAAGGTAGCGCCGGGCTTTGGCGAAATCTGGCTCGAGAGCTAAGGCTCGGCGCGCCAAGCGGAGGCAGTCCTTCTTCAAGGACTTGGTGTCGCTTCCCCACTCCGCGGCGGCAAGAAGCGCATCAGGATCCAATTCCTTGCCTTTGATTTGAGCCGCAAGGGACTTCCTGATGGGTTTTCCCATCTTGATTTCAGCCACATCGGACTTGGGAATAACCAGGAGTTTCGCCGCCCTTGTCACCACTTCGACTTCTTTTTCGCCCTGATGGATAACCTCGCCGCGCACACGTTTGCCGGAAACTAGGGTAATCGTATCTTGAGCCATGGAGAACGAGCTGAAAAAAAGAAACGCCACGCAAAAAAAAGTTGGCCGCATGAAAGTCCCCTATTCCAAGATGAACTGCTTCAGAGCCATCGTGTCATCAATACTGCCTGAGGGTGGTGTGTGGTTTTCCAAGGGAAGAATACGCAAATCAAAGTGATTCGTCGTAGTTTTTCGATAAAAACGGCCAAATCCTGTGACGCGAATCACTCGAGGTTGCCGCCCCCCAGCCAGGCGAAATGTT
>JAJRYU010000631.1 GCA_024275615.1 Planctomycetota bacterium | reverse complement strand
TCATGAAAATGGCAAAGAAAGACGTGCCACTAATCTCGCGCTCAGAATTCAAGACACTCGCGACATCAACGCTTAAAGCGACAACGACAAAAGCGAGGATCGCGATTGAACAGGTAGCAACTAGTCTTGAGAGAGAACTCGAACTCGACAAATCGACGAAACCTAACTGGCGACGGTTGGGTTAAGAAATCGGTGTTGGGATGCGCAGTCTATGTTCTGCCCTATCCCAGGTCCCGAAATTATCGATATTTGGCCGTTTTCTTTGCTTTCCAGATTCTCAAGCCCGAGAGAACGCGGGGGATTTGCCCCAGTTTGCCATTCGGAGCAACACGGTTCTTGTCGAATTCAAGCCAAGAGCTCCTTCACGACACACCCTTTGACGTCGGTCAGACGGAAGTCTCTGCCTTGATGCCTGGTAACGAGCTTTTGATAGTCGAGTCCCAGTTGATGCAAGACAGTCCCTTGCAGGGCATTGATATGGACCGGATTCTCAGCCACATCCCAGCCCCAATCGTCAGTGGTACCATAGGTCAATCCACCTTTGAATCCTCCTCCTGTCACCAAGCATGAGCCAATGCGGCCGTTGTGATCTCGTCCATAGCGGTCATAGGTAAGGCCGCCTTCACAAACCGAAGCACGCCCAAATTCCCCCATCACCATGACAATGGTGTCGTCCAAGAGCCCTCGCTCCTTCAGGTCGGTGAGCAAGGCGCCAATGGGCTGATCGATTTGCTTCGTCTTGCGGGGCAAAACACGCGGCAGGTTGCGGTGATGATCCCACCCGCCATCACATACTTGGATGAATCGCACATCTCTTTCCGCTAGACGTCTGGCCAGGAGGCAATTGTTGGCAAACGTCGTCTTTCCGGGAGCCGCCCCATAGTTTTCGAGCGTCTTCTTTGATTCCTTTGACAGGTCGGCGAGTTCGGGCACACTCGACTGCATGCGACCGGCAAGTTCGTAGGCACGCATCCGTGTGAGGATCCTTGGATCGTGTGTCTCCTCCGCTTCAATTTTGTTGATAGCGGCAATGGACTCTAAGACTCTTGCCCGAGATTCCTTGTCAACTCCCGGAGGATTGTTGACGAAAAGAACAGGATCCTTGCCGCCACGCAGTCGCACACCTTGATAACGACCTGGCAAAAACCCGGAATGCCAAAGCCTTGGGTGCAGGGGTGACAAACGCTCACCGTTGGAGAGAAGAACAGTAAACTCCGGCAGATTCTTGTTGGCAGACCCTAAGGCATAAGCCACCCAAGCACCCCAAGATGGCCGACCCAAAAGTGGAGTGCCGGTGAACACAGTTGTCACCGCCGCCTCATGAAGAACGTGGTCAGTCTGAAGTGTTCGAATGAGCGTCAAGTCGTCAGCGTGCTTGGCAATATGCGGAAATAACTCCGAGATGTTCATGCCGCTTTCGCCGCGCTTTTCGAACTTGAAAGGCGAACCAACAACGGCCAAGTTGCCTTGGCGTTCGGTAATGGCGCTGGTCACCCCACCTTTGCGCACTGACTCAGGAATTTGTTCACCGCGTCTTTTGTTGAGAAGTGGTTTCTCATCAAAGGTCTCGAATTGTGACAACCCCCCGGCAAGAAAAATCATGATGACACGCTTCGCTTTGGGAGTCAGCGAATTGCGAATGAGGTTGTGCGCAAAGGCCTGCGGCCCGATAAGCCCGGCGAGTGCGGCGCCCCCCATTCCCAACATAGATTGCTTCAAGAATGATCGTCGCTCTATCATGTTGAGGGTATCCTTCACTTGTTTCTCATTTTCGTAGTTCATTTTTTACCCTTGTCTCTTTCAGCCTTAACGACGAATCGTCCGATCCATGTTGAGCAGCACAGTGCCGACCGTTGCCCAGGAAGCCAACTCGACATCGCCTAATGACTCATCCAACTTGGCATCTCCCACCGACACGATTTTCTTCGCCGCGTCTTTGTGGGCAGCAAAATGAGATCGTTGAACTGCCAGAAGTCCCGTCAAAATCGTGAGCCGCTTCTTGTCGATATCCTGACCAGTGCAAAGCTTGTGACCAAAGGTGATGCGTTGGGCATCGTCCTTGCCCCCTTCTTTGAGCATCCTTTGCCCCAGCATCTTGGCCGCTTCGACATAGACCGGATCATTGAGAAGAACCAAGGCCTGAAGAGGTGTTGTCGTTGTCGCTCTTGACACAGTACACAGATCTCT
>JAJRYU010000630.1 GCA_024275615.1 Planctomycetota bacterium | reverse complement strand
CCGGCAATTTGTTCATGACGAATGAACAAAGCCCTGAGGAAGTTTCCACGATGGCGCAAAGCCCCTTGGAGGCTGGCGATCGAAGGCTTCTCCAAGAACACGATTGTGATCGCGGACGGGATTGCCTGTTTTCGCCTACTTGATGCCAGCTGTGGCGCCCGGAATCTACCAAGTTGAACTTCAGTTTAAGGATGACAAGGGCGTGGCGCAGACCTTGAACGCGGAGAGAATCCAAGTGCAAGCGAACAAAGAAACAGAGATAGAATTGTAGCCCGGTGTCAGACGATTTCTTGTCGGCCTCATTCGTCTGACACCGTGGGGGCTACTTAACTTCCCAGAGGTCACCGGCATAGATGAGACTCTTGAGGTCACCTTCGCCGTGCTTTTCCTTGGCTTGTTTGATCTGTTCGTGGATACCCTTGTCGAATGACTGCCGTTTGGTGTTACGGAAGATCCCTATAGGCGTGGGCATTTTGCCTTCTTCGTTGCCAGCCAAGAGATAGGGGATGGCTGGATTGGCGTCCACGTCCCAGGTCAGAACGTCGGCTTCATCTACATCGGCAAGATTCATCACTTTGGGGTTGAACCCGTCCATGACGATGGCTTTGTCTTTTTCCTTACCGAATATCAACTTTTGGCCGTGCTGAAGATCGACCAGTTGGTCGTCGCGAATATCGCGCTCGGTCAAGTGAGCGAAAGCGCCGTCGTTGAAGATGTTGCAGTTCTGGAAGATCTCGATATAGGCCGACCCTTCATGCGCTGCCGCCTGCAGAAGGACGTCTTGTAGGTGAGGCCCCATGACATCGATGGACCTGGCTACAAATGAAGCTTTGGACGCCAATGCCAAATGAATGGGATTGAATGGCGTATCCAAGGAGCCCATGGGTGAAGTCTTGGTGACCTTGCCTAGGGGACTCGTGGGCGAATACTGGCCTTTGGTGAGACCGTAGATCCGGTTGTTGAACATCAGGATTTTTATGTTCACACGACGGCGCAAAGCATGAATCAAGTGGTTGCCACCAATGGACATGGCATCGCCGTCACCGGTAACCAACCACACATCAAGGTCGGGGTTAGCAATCTTGACACCGGAGGCGATGGCTGGTGCACGGCCGTGAATGGTGTGGAATCCGTAGGTTTCCATGTAATAGGGGAAACGACTGGAGCAGCCGATACCTGAGACAAAAACCACGTCTTCTTTTTTGCGACCAAGTTTGGCCATGACGCTCTGGATGGAGTTGAGAATGGCATAGTCGCCACACCCAGGGCACCAGCGAACATCCTGGTCAGACTTGAAGTCTTTCTTCTTCAAAGGTGCTGTTTCGGTTGTCATGTTCTTACCCCAGGTACTCGTTGACTTTGGTGATGATTTCGTTGGTCATGAATGGCAGGCCTGTCACTTTGGTGAAGGACTCAACCTTGATGCAGGTCTTGCCCTGCAGGACGAGCGACAATTGACCCATGTTCATTTCCGGCACGATAACGTGATCGAACTTAGCCATGGTTTCGGCCAGGTTCTTTGGCAGAGGATTCAAGTGGCGCAAGTGTGCTTGAGCCACGGGGCGTCCCGCTTGTCTTAGGTCTTCAACTGCGGCTGTTATGGCTCCCAATGTTGAGCCCCAACCCAAGACCAGGACCTTGTCGTCCGTGCTCCCTGCCAACAAGGAGAATTCTGGGATGTCGTCAACAATTCTGGCGATCTTATCCATCCTCAGGTCAGTCATCTTCTGATGGTTCGCCGGGTCATAGCAGACGTTGCCCGTGATGTCTTCTTTTTCCAAGCCACCAATACGGTGTTGCAATCCGGCGGTTCCGGGAATGGCCCAGGGGCGAGCTAGAGTTTCTGGGTCCCTGGTATAAGGATGAAAACCCTCAGCATCGGCCGCCGTTGGCCGACTGACTTCAAGGTTCGGCAAGGAGTCCAAATCAGGCAGGCGCCATGGTTCAGCGCCGTTAGCAATATAGCCGTCCGTGAGAAGGACCACGGGTGTCATATACTTCAGTGCCAACCGCGAGGCTTCGATGGTTGCTTCGAACGCTTCCGAAGATGAGCAAGATGCAACCACCGGGATAGGACTGTCACCGTTGCGACCATAGAGGCATTGCAAAAGATCAGATTGTTCGGTCTTGGTCGGCATCCCTGTGGAAGGGCCGCCGCGCTGAACATTGACGATGACCAAAGGCAACTCTGTCATGACGGCCAAGTTCATGGCTTCAGACTTGAGCGCAATACCCGGGCCGCTTGTTGTTGTCACGGCGAAACTTCCAGCGAAAGACGCGCCGATGGCAGAGCAAATTCCAGCGATTTCGTCCTCGGCTTGGAATGTCACCACACCAAAATTCTTGTATGCAGCGAGTTGCTGGAGAATGTCCGTGGCTGGCGTAATCGGGTAGGAACCCAAGAACAAGGGTAGCTTGGCTTGCAGACTTGCGGCGATGAGGCCCAAGCCAACTGCCATATTGCCTTGAATGTTGCGGTAGGTGCCGGGCTCAAGTTCGGCCTTGGGAACCTCATATTGGGACTGGAACTCGCCAGCGATGTCGGCGTAATGGTATCCCGCTTTGAGAACAGCAATATTTGCTGCTGCAATTTCCGGGCGTTTCTTCTTTTTGCCGAACTCACGATCAAGATAGTTGATCGTCGTTTCCATGGGGCGTTGGTAGAGCCAGTAGACAATCCCCAGAGCAAAGAAGTTCTTGCATCGCATGACCACTTTGGCGCTCAGCCCGTGGTCCTTGAGAGTCTCTTTCGTCAGGGTGTTCAGCGGCACGCGGACGGCGCGGTAGCCATCAAGGGTGCTATCATCGAGAGGATTGACTTCATATTTGGCTTTCTGAAGGTCCAGCTTGCCAAAATTGTCCGTATTGATGACGACAATGCCGCCGGCCTTCAGATCCTTGAGGTTGGTCTTCAGTGCTGCCGGGTTCATGGCGATCAACACATCAGGCTGATCACCCGGAGTGTGAATGTCAAAGCTGGAGAAGCGCACCTGGAATCCAGAAACACCGGGGATCGTTCCTGCCGGGGCGCGAATCTCGGCGGGGTAGTCCGGGAAAGTGGCAAGATCATTGCCAAAAATTGCGGATGTGTTGGTGAATTGGGTGCCCGTGATTTGCATGCCATCGCCAGAGTCGCCGGCGAATCGGATTGTGGCTTGCTTGAGTGTTTCGACCGTGTGGCCGTTTGTATTCTCGGAGTCCATTGTCAGAACCGCTGTCGATCACCAGTCAGCTCGCCTAACCTATTCTTAGCAAAAGGTTTGCGCGGTCCGCTCGGTGACCGAACTCCTCATAGAGAAGAAAATTGTGAACGTACAACTCGTTCTCGTTGGAAAACGAGCGGTGGATTATAGGGTGGCATTATCTGAGAACCAACGCCCGGTTCTTCATTCATTGCCCTGAGAAGATTTTCTTGTCCCAAAGACCCATGCAAGAATGACTCCCCGCCTTCAGGCCATCGCCAATCTGTGCTCATTCGCGTGAATCCTCGAAGAATGTGAGCATGCCGCGGCTTCCGCTCAATCGTCTGAACCGGATTTGGTCCCGATCTGGGGTCAATACAGGTGGTTATTCTCGCACGGCCCCAGGAGAGGCTTGCCATGCAAGAAAATGAAGAGTCATCTCCCGTGGCAGCTCTTGTCGATCATGCTCTATGCCAATGCGTGAGCTGGCCATCTGGCTGGGGATCGACAAGATCAATGTGCCGACGCTTCCCGCCTCCCCCGACCACGACGATGGGGGAGCGCAAGGGTGCTCTATTCACCCTTATAGCTACGTGTCATCAAACGATAGACCGCCTTGCGCGCGTCTTTACGGCGAAATAAGACACTATAGACCTCATTGGTAATTGGCATGTCGACACCGAGCTTCTTCGCCAGGTTGTAGATGCTCTTGGTGGTACCGACGCCTTCCGCCACTTGGGGGGTCGTGGCCAAGATCTCTTCCAGGGTTTCTCCTTGGCCGATTCGTTGCCCGACCGCTCGATTG
>JAJRYU010000629.1 GCA_024275615.1 Planctomycetota bacterium | reverse complement strand
TGGTCTCAAGGCTCTCGACAAGAAACTCACCGAACCCACCCTGATCAAGATGGTCAAGGGTTTCAAACTCAAGAAAGCCAAGCGTTTTGACGCCGCAGCAACTGAGTTTAACCGTGCCACAAACGACAAACTCCCCAACGGGATTCGGACTGTCCTCAACAAAGAAGCAGGAATCTGCTTTGCCGCAGCCAGACGTTACAAGGATGCCCTTGTTCCTTTGCAGCGGGCTGCCATTCTTGTCCCTAAGGACAAAGATGTGCAAAAGATCCTCGCTCATTGCCGCAAGGAATTGAAAAAGAAGATTCCTGTGGTCAAGCCAGCGCCCAAAGTGGATGAGATCAAAGAGAGCCCCAAGACGGGCCTCTAGGTCGAACGCACTGATTGACTGAGACGAAAAAGGACCTCGCAGGAATTCTGCGAGGTCTTTTTGTGGTCCTACCATGCACCGAGAATCGTAAGCCAGGCGTGGTGTTTGTGTGAGTCCCCTGGGGGCGCTAATCTGGGGTTATGACTGACAACCAAGAAGAGCCCAAAGCGGAAGCAGAAGAAAAACCTGCTAACCCCCTTATCGATATTGACCACTTTGCTCAGGTGGTGCTGAAAACTGGCGTCGTCGTTTCTGCTGAAGCGCATCCTAATGCTGATCGTCTCTTGGTCATGCAAGTGAATGTCGGGGAGGACCAACCTCGACAGATCGTCGCTGGTATTCGCGAAGACTGGGCGCCGGGACAAATTGTTGGCCGACGCCTGGTTGTGTGTTGCAACCTGAAACCAGCGAAACTCCGTGGCATCGAAAGTCACGGCATGATGTTGGCTGTGCGCGGCAATGACCAAGTCTGGCCCCTGGGCGTCGATGGCGACATCTCTCCCGGCACTCGTGTGACTTGATTTTTCATGCTTGAAGAAATCCACGTACGCAATCTACTGATCATGGATAGCCTGAGTGTTGTTCTCGGGCCCGGTCTCAATGTGATCAGTGGCGAGACAGGCGTGGGTAAGTCTCTTCTTCTTTCTTCTGTTGGGCTTTTGCTTGGCGCCAAATTGCCCAAGGAGCAAAGTGACGCCGGCTCGACGAAAGTCGAAGGCCGATTCCAACTTCGTCCAGAAGATCAGGAGCGTCTGGGGGATCTCATCGAGGACGGTGAAGACCAACTTGTTATTCGAGTGGCAAGGAAACCCGGCGGCACGCAACGTTGTTACGTGAATGGATCCTTGGCGGCGCGGAAAGAACTTGAAGTTATCGCTTCGTCCTTGGTGGACTTACATGGTCAACGAGACACACAGAAGTTACTCAATCGCCGTGAGCAAACTCGGGTCTTGGATACCTTCGCCGGCACCTTGAATGACTCGAAGAAGTTTTTCGAACTCTATCAAAAATGGCATGCACAAAGGCGTGCCTTCAATGATCGTGAAAAACAAGAGCGTGATCTTCGTGATCGCCTTGATCTTATCCGCTTCCAAGAGCAGGAATTGGGAGCTGCTGAAATCAGACCTGGTGAACTCAAGGAGCTTGAAACTCACAGCCGGCTCCTTCGAGCCGCAACAGAAACGGTGGCGGCACTCACCCAAGCTGCGGAACGAATGGAAGGTCGGGACAGTGGAGTTATCAAGGACTTGAATTCTGCCGGAGCGGAAATGGAACGTCTAGCAGCGGACGACCCTGAACTGGCATCTCTGGCGGAGCGGACGTTTGCTCTCGCTGAATGTGCTGCTGACCTCAGGCGCGACATGCAAGTCTTGGGTGAGTCGCGAGCGCGTTTGGACGGCGACCCAGAAGAAATCGACGAGCGCCTGAATCAACTCCACGAGCTGGCGCGAAAATACCGGACTGATGAGCAAGGCATGCAATCATTGCGCAACAGCCATCAAATCCAAATTGAGACATTGGAAGAAAAACTTAGTAGCCTGGAAAACTTGGACGGCGAAATCCAAGCCACCGAATCGGCTCTTGTGAGTCTTGGCAATAAGTTAGCCAAACACAGAGAAAAGAGCGGCAAGAAGCTCGCCCTTCTGATTGAAGCTGAACTCAAGGACTTACGGATGCCCAAGGCTCGCTTTCTTATCCAGGCCGGAGAGAAAATGAGCCACTTTGATCTCTCGAAACTTCAGCCGGACGGTTTCGGAGACAGTGGTTTTCTCGTTTGCGCAAATCCAGGAACTCTTCCTAGCCCTCTTGAAGAAACAGCTTCCGGCGGGGAGTTGTCGCGGATTTTGCTAGCAATGAAATGTGTTCTTGCCGGCCGCAACAACTTGCCATTACTCATCTTTGACGAAATTGAGAGTGGTGTCGGGCCTCGTTTAGGGAGCCTTTTAGGACAGAAACTGAAAGGGCTTTCCAAGCATCGCCAGGTGCTTTGCATCACTCATTTGCCACAAATCGCTGCATTTGCGGATCGTCATCTGAAGATTGATAAGATCGTGAGTGGCGAGAAGACGACAACCACCGTTGAAGAAATCAGCGGCCAAGGACGTTTGGTTGAACTTGCCATGATGCTGGGGGGCGGCGACGAAAAGCTTGCCCGAAGCCAAGCTAAGAGTCTCTTGGCGGAAGCCGAAGCCGGTCAGTGAGTAGAGAAGAGTTTGCGCATGAGTCAAATCTATCGGATGAAACCTCATCCCAAACGGGTGATCTGGGCCGGGGCCACGTTGGGGTCGGCCTTGGGAATTCCCACAGATGGCGACATCCCTGCCGTTGGCGAGGCCTTGGACGCTTCCGGCTTGACGGAGATGCCCAGCCACGTTTCCGGTGGTGCCGACGACGGTCTTTCTCTTTGTGAATTGTTCGACCGGGAAGCTGAGGACTTGTTGGGTTGTCTCAAGAAACCCGAGCAAGGTTTTCCTTTGCTTGTCAAGCGCCTGGATGCTCAGGACGCCTTATCTATACAGGTGCATCCTGATGACGCAGCCGCCTTGTATCTTGATGATGAAACCAACGGAAAATCTGAAGCGTGGTACATTCTGGATGCTGAAAAAGGGGCTTCAGTCCATCTGGGTTTCGTGGCTGGAACCACTCTCGAGGATGTCGAAAAATCTCTCGAGCGAGGTTCGATCTTAGGAATCATGCGAGAAGTCTCTGTTGAGGCGGGAGATGTGATTCCCGTCCCGGCGGGGTGCGCCCATACAATTGGTCCCGGTATCTATCTCTTCGAAGTGCAACAGCCTTCTGACCTTACCTATCGTTTGGACGATTTTGGGAGACTCGAAGAAGACGGAAAACCTCGGGAGCTCCATATTGCCAAGGGCTTGGCAGCCATTGACTTGAGCCAACGACCTGAAAAGGCCAACCCCATTCCTCTTCAAGAAGAGGAAGGAGGCAGCCGCGTCCTTTTGGTGGACATGGGGGTTTTTTCCATCGAGAAATGGACAGTTGAGTCTGTGCTGAAAGTTCCAGGAGGATCTCTTTTGGTGGTGCAAGGGCTTTCGGGCTCCTGCCATCTCGAATCCGAAGGACAGATAGAGACAATTCAATCGGGCGAAACGGTGATTATTCCGGCCTCTCTACCATCTTTGAAATTGGTAGCGGATAAGGAGGCCACACTGATTATCGCCCGTCATCCACGTACATGACCTTCCTTACGACGGCGATTTCATGAATCCTTGACCAGGTAGAGAGACCGTATCCTGATCCCAAACAGGCCAATGCAAGGTCCCCTCATGCCTCGAATGCTCGGCCTCTCTTGAACCAAGCGGCGAATTGCGGAATCATGGCCCTTATGGCACGTCAACGACTACACAAATTACTGGCATCGGCAGGGATCGCTTCCCGACGACGCTGCGAAGAGCTTATCGCCGAAGGCCACGTCTCGATTGACGGTGTGGAGGTTCGGCAAATGGGTGTCTTGGTTGATCCTGAGACGCAGGAGATTCGTTTCGACGAAGAAATCGTCGTCATTGAAAAGCCGGTCTACTACGCCGTTCACAAACCATCCGGTTACCTGTGCACCAATTACGACGAATTTGGCCGGCGCACGGTGGTTTCGATGATCAAGGACAAGCACAACCGCCGACTCTATACGGTGGGAAGGCTCGACGAAGATTCAGAAGGGCTGATTCTGGTCACGAACGATGGCGATTTCTCCAATCGCGTGACTCACCCCAAGTTTGGTTTGGAGAAAGTCTACGATCTCAAGCTGCGGGGGTGTTTGACTCAAGAAGATCTTGACCGTGTGCGTAAGGGCGTTTGGCTTAGCACCGGCAAGACTCAACGGATGTTCACCAAAATCCTCAAACGATCCAAACAAATGACAACGGTGCGCGTCGTCATCCACGAGGGTAAGAACCGCCAACTCCGTAGAATCTTTGCCAAGGTCGGCAATGCGGTCCTCAAATTGAAGCGTATCCGCATCGGTCCTGTGGACATTCGAGGGGTCAAGAAGGGTACTGCCAAACGTCTGTCCGTGGACGATGTCAAAGCCATCGAGGCTCGCCTTGCGGAGATCAAGAAGCAAGGCGGGCACCTCGCCACACCTCCTAAGCGCTCTGAAGAATCAGAGCGGTTTTCCGGCGAAAAAGCGGGCCAGCGACATCGCCAAAAGCGCAAGCGAATGGAAAAACAGCAAAAACGGCAGACTCAACGTACCCGTCGCGACGGGACTGCTGGCCGCTCGAACCGCAGCCGGCGCTAATTTACTTCACCGTTTTTGGAAACGTCTTGAGCCATCGGCGATTGATTTGGGATCGATAGTGAGTCTGAAGATCTGCACCTTGTCGCTGTC
>JAJRYU010000628.1 GCA_024275615.1 Planctomycetota bacterium | reverse complement strand
TCGTCTCAAACTTTGCCTTGTGGAACAGGTCGAGAACGGAAACGACATGGTGGTGAGGAACACCCCTTGCCGCAGAGATCTTGCCTTTCGCGTCTTTTTGCTGATCGCGAAAGCTCTTGATCTTCTGAAAGATCTTCCGGTGAATCTCCTCTTCCGTATCGCCGCGAATCCGCTCTTGCTCGAAATAGAACTCTGTGTTCTGCTCGATCAAGTTGCCTCCTGGCTTGCTTCCCTTTTTCTGGACCATACGAACCGTCACGAACACTTCTTCAACAATCTGAGGTGTTGCGTTGGTTCCAAAATCCGTAGGCAAGTAGGAATTCAGCTTCTTCTCAAGAAGCTTAAACTTCAGAGTGATGATGAAGAAAATGAGCAGCTGAAACGTGACGTCGATCATCGGCGTCATGTCCATCTTTATGTCTTCTTCAATCGCACTTTTCTTTTTAGCCATTTTTCAATTCTCCCGTGTCCCGCCAAAAGCCCGTGAAGCACTTTTGATCAGCTATTCGTCTTCACCCGGCGGTCTTTCCGAAGTCGCAAGCTCAATCTTGTAGATTGCGATTTCCGGATTGGCACAGATTTGAAGAATCGCCTTGACGTAGTCAAAGGCCTGAGAGCCATCGCAACGAATCAACAAACTACGTGTCGACAGGTTCTGGTTCTCTGGGTCACGATACTTCTTGTTCTGCACACCATTGACTTCAAGATACTTGTAGAGTTGAGCGAAGTCCTTGGGCTTGCCCTTCACAAGAATCTTGTTGGCTTTCTCCCGCTTTCTCTGAGGCCAATCCTTGGGATCAGCCCCTGTCGGGACGGGGGCCGTCACATTGATGATCATGCGGTTTTCATCTTCACCCTCATCGTCCTCACCCACAGTGGACCAAGGCAACTCCAGCAGGGCGATGTCGTCCTGGCTAAAGTCCGTGATAATGATGAAGAACAAGATCATCTGGAACACGATGTCGATCATCGGCGTCATGTCCATTTCAATATCCGAATCAGGGATATTGGCTGTTCTATCTCTTTTACCTGGCATGAATCCGCTCCTTGTGGGCAGCCAACGCTGCCTCCATTCACCTAGTTCGACTGGCGAGGTCTAAAGACCTCGCCCGTTGTCTGCAGGCCTAGTGACGGAAACGGTCCAGCATATCTTCCGTGATAGCACCGATTTCGAGAACGATTCGGGTAACCTTGTTACGGAAGTAAAAGAATCCAATCATCATCGGAATAGCAACGATCAGTCCCAAAACGGTGGTGATCAGAGCCAAGGAGATGGTGCCGGCGAAATCGGATGGCTCAGGTGCAGAACTGCTGGCGATAACATCGAACGCGCCGATCATACCCCAAACAGTACCGAGCAGACCAAGCATCGGCGAAACTGCAGAAAGCAGTGACAACCAACTCACCTTAGAATGCAGCTTGATGGCTTCTTCCTCAGCGATATCGTGAGCTGCTTGCTCCATCGAGTCGTAGCCATGCTCCATCTTGGGAAGCGCAGCGGCGAGAATGTTGGTGAGGAAATTGGGCTCGGATTCACACAGTTCAAGGGCTTCCTGGAACTGCTCTTCATTGAGCATAGTCTCGATGTCGTCGATCAAATCTGGCGGCGCCAGCTTTTCCCGACGAACATTCATGAAGTGCTCGATGATGAGAGCAATACCGACAATGGACAATACCCACAGAAGGTAACCGATGCCGCCGCCACCTGTGAGCAAAGTGCTCGCGTCGATAGCGTACGCTGGCGTGGTCAGAGCCAAAAATGCCGCAGAGGACATGATCAGCGATGAAGTCTTGATGCGCATGATTCCGATAGTACTCCCGTCTCTCTTCGTTGCCTGAAAAGCCAACAAGCTTGGGCAACATTTCCATGAAGTTAAGCACGTCGCCCAACTTCGTTACCGAGCTTGGTAGGAAACATCCCTACCAGTCCCGGATTCTACATCTTCTTAAGTTCTTCCCTCGCAAGAAAAGCTTCACGTGACTCTGGATAGAGCTTTCGTGTCTCTTCAAAATAGCCCTTCGCGAGTTCTTTGGCCCCCGTGAGGGAACCTTCAAGTTTCAGGTGAATGAGGCCCAGAAGATAGCAATTTCTGGGCAACTCGGAAATAACACCAAAATTTTCTCCTCGAACCCTGGATAAATCGTAGACAGCTTCCAGAAGTTCTTTGGTATTAGGTGTTTGCCCACTCCCGTCACCATGAAGCAGCATGGCAACCTTGGCATCCCGATACGCCGCACTGGCCGCAGAAATGTTCTTTCGTGATGCGGAACGCAAATCGTCCAGGACGATCTTGGCCTTGGGCACGTCCTTGTTGAGCAAATCGGCCTGCAGCAACCGACCTTTGGCATGATATCCAAGCTCTTCTAGGATCCCTTTTGACCCGACCCCCGCTGCGGCTACTTCTTTATATGTATCCGCGGCCAAGGAGTATTTTGCCGCTGCCATGTAAGAATCCCCGAGGGCGAGATTGGCGCGTTGAGGCAATTCTCCCTTTACGCCCTGCTGCTCGAGAACATTTTTCAATTTCGTCAACGTCTTCTTGGCATCAGCATGAAGCGCATCCATGCTTTGGCAACGGGCCAACGCAATGGCGACATGGGGATAAAGCCGATGATCAGAAATCTGGCTCAAGAGTTTTTTGAGAACTTTGACACCATCGCGAAAATCGCCGTGAGCCAGGTGAGCACGCCCCAAGTAGAAACTGGCGTAAATCTTCACCCAAGGCTGGTCGCTGGCCCCTTCATCTACGGCGGGCTTTAGGCGAGCCACGGCATTGACGAAATCACCCAAACTAAAGCGCTCTTGGCCAAGACGATAGTTCACCGGAGGACGATCGTAGATAACGGCAATGACTTCAGATGTGGGCACAGTCTTCTTTGACTTACCACTCTTGGTGTACGTCACTTCCTTCATCGTCTCAGCCGTGACCTTGACACCGGTAATGGCAGCTTTTCCCCGCAACAAAATCGTGTCCGCTCGAGCCACAAGGGGCATCATGACAACGATCGCTAAGACCAACTTACAAAGCTTCATGTTTGTCCTCGACTGTTCTTTCAAGTGCTTCATGTTCTACAGCTCGTCCCGTAACCACTCCCAAAGACCCACTAACTTGGGTCCACCAGGGATTGCAGTTTTTAGAAACACAGCACTCACATTCTTCTTCAGTTTCTTGCGCAACTTCGTGTCGTTCTCAGCTTTGCTCCATTGGTAGAGCACCAAGAAGGTGTAGACACGGGCATTCTCTGAGCGATAGCGGAAATCTGCGGCTTCCACTGCGCTCTTGGAGTTCTCGGAGTCCCTTAAGAAACGACGTTGGAGTTTCTTCCAAATGTCAGCTGCGCGTTTGAATTCTGCAGTTCCAGGATAGTAACTCCGCCGGCCATAGCGATTCTCAGCGGTAAGAAAACCACCGAAGATCTGGGCCGCCTCTTCTAATGTAGCATTCGTGCCGCGGTTCTTCTCCCCCACGAGGTTATTGTAGACCGGCGCCGCCAAGGCGAACAAACGATCCGCTTCTTCTGTCTTCTCGGCAGCGAAAGCCACTTTGGCACGCTCTAAGATACAACGGGCCTTACGGCGATTGGCGTATCGCGACATCTTCTGTGGAAGTTTAGAACCGAAAATTGTCAGCATCTTGTCGATGAGTTCTTCGGCCTCTTTCCACATTTTCAAGTCGTAGAAACCGCTGATCCCTCTGGGCCAGTAGGCGCTCCGCTTCCGCGCATTTCTGTCAGTGAGAAGATAGGCGCGGTAAGCCACTGTCGATTGCAACTGTACCTTGTTGCGCGCTTCAACTTCCTTTTCGCGATCTTGAGGCATAGCCTCGTATTTCTTGCGCAGAAGTTTGCTCACTTTCAAAGCAGAACGTGAGATAAGCTTGTGACCAGGATCTGCCTGATACATTTTCTCAAAAAGCTCGAACGCCTGATCGCCTTGACCGGTTATCAACAAACCGCCCAAGATGTTGTAGCGGGCATGCATCTTGATATTTTCGTCTTTGGTGTTTCCCAAGACGTATTCAGCGTGAGGCCTAATCTTGGCAAAATCTTCGGCCTTAACGGCCAAATCCTGTTCGATGACGGCGGCCTTGGCATAACACTCAGTCAACTGGAAATGCGCTTCGATAAGCGCAGCTCGCCGTGACTTCTTCCTCAGCGGATCGTCTTCTTTGTTTTGGGCGGCATGGGCAAGGTAGTCCTCGAATTTCTTCGCGGCTCGGCGCCAATCCGGTGCTGTTGCCCCTTTGTTCTTCTTGAGAATAGCCATGGTCACAACAGCCACCTTGACCATGCCTCGTTCTTGGTACTCGGAGGGCTTCTTCGCGATCATTTCAAAAGACTTCAGAGCCTTGGGGTAGTCCTTGGAACGTAGCTCCCCCATTGCTTTTCCCCAAAGAAGAGGCATTGTGCCGCCCTCTTCGACGCCTCGGGGTCGGTGGGCAATCACCCACTCGTTGCAACGATTGCGTAGTTCGGCAGCGAATGCCGAATTGCTGGACGCCTTGACAAGGTCCGTTGCAACGGCCCGCCAATACTTGGCGATCTGCTGATTCTCTTTACGATTTTCGCCCAACTGCTCGTTGTTGAATTTCTTGTAGGCCTGCTCCAAAGCGATGTAGGCTTCGATGGAACGTCCAAGCTTGTCGTTACACTTGCCGATACGGTAGTAAGCCTGCCGACCGAGAAGGTTGCGCTTGAGGGGATCAGTCACTTTGTGCAAGTTGTCAAGCACGATTTGGTAGAGCTGAATGGCCTCGGCGTACTTTTCAGGGTTCTTGCGGGCGGCCGCCCAGGCACCGTTTGCGCCGGAGGCTAAAATCTCGGAGGAGAATTGGTCCTTGTTCTCAGCCGTCTTGATGATGAGACTCATCAATTTGTCTGCTTCTTGACCAGCATAGCCACCCTTGGCAGAGACAAATGCGGCAATGTCCAAGGCCTCACCTGAACGTCCTACAGTTTGGTAGGCCTTGCCAAGTTGGATAAGGGCCATCCGACCGTTGAAATCGTATTCCCATTTCAGCTCTTCGTAACGCTTGCGAATGGTATCGCCATGAGCAATGAGAAGATCAGTCGCCCCATGCTTGTTGAGAAATTCAAACTCCCAGTACAGAGACTGGGAAACGATTCCAGCCCATGTACTTTGTCCCATACCTTCGTCAATAGACATCGCCTCGTAGACATACCAGTAGTCTTCATCGACGTTGCCAATTGTGATGTCGGCAAACCCACCCTCAAATTGAGCTCCGTGGACCCGTCCCAGCCAAACGTAGGCATACATTTCCCACAATGAACCAGCATTGTAGAGAGCAAAATCACGCAAGGCGTCAACGGCGTCAACCAGAGCTTCATTGCGAAACGGGGATTTGAGTTTTTTGGGGTCGGTGCCAATGAGCTCCGCTTTGAGCAAGAGTACGACATTCTTGTCCAGAAGGGCTCGCTTCGAGAGGTTCTGGGCCACCTTGTTTTCAGTCATTGCTTCCAAGGTCGCAGCGGCACGTTCGTAAATCTGCGCGGCCTCGGCTAGACGATTGAGGTTCTTCTTGCGGAGGTCCTCAATCTGATCGCTAGGAACGCGCCCTTCGTTGATGAAGCGAATGTCTTCGCTGACCACATCTTGGATGATACGAGCCAAGTCAAACAAGGTTTCGAAGTAGGGAAGAGTCCCCCGCTTCATACTCTTGGAGACTTTCCGCAACATGGTGATGCATTCATCGTTGAACTTGGCCCGATCCGTCAAGGAGTCAGCCAACAGGGCCTGGCGCCTTTTCAGCTCTCCCAAGCCCTTGATTCCCCAAACTGCTTTGGACTTATCAGAATCCTTTGAGAGTTTGGTGAAGATAACTTCCGCCATGTCCTCGTAGCGAAACTCTTGCATCAGGCTTTTGGCCCAGACGTATTCGTAGGACTGCGAGACCGCGGTCGCGCTCAGGGAAGCGATTGCCAAAACAATCATGCTCAAGAGTCCACTCTTTTGCATCGGAGAATTCCTCGTTTCAAAACTCGTTGGGGTCGATCCCAATAGACGGACCGATCCTGTATTGGGGGGAATG
>JAJRYU010000627.1 GCA_024275615.1 Planctomycetota bacterium | reverse complement strand
TCGGCATCAAAGTAGATCATGACGTTACGGCAGAAGATCAAATCCAGGTCACCATTGAGCTTGAACGGCTGTTTCATGAGGTTCAGACGACCGAAAATAAGCATGTCGCGTAGGGCATCACTGACTTCGAAGCCAGTCGGAACTTTTTTGAAGTAGCGTGCTTTGAGGTCTGAGGGCACTTCGTTGATCTTTTCGGCCGAATAGACGCCAGCTTTAGCTACGCTCAAAACCGTCGGTGAAATGTCCGTGGCCAGGATTTTCAGGTCGGCCTTCACCCCCGCTTCACGCATAGCCTCACTTGCAGTGATCGCAATCGTGTACGGCTCTTCGCCAGTCGACGAGGCCGCACACCAAATGCGAATGCGCGTCTTTCCCTGCTTGAGCAAGTCGCGAAGGAACTTCTTGGCGAACGTGAAATGCAAATCTTCACGATAGAATTTCGTGACATTCGTGGAAATCACGTCAAGAAGATGAACCATTTCATCCTCTTGATTTTCAAGGAGATAGTCCAAGTACTCCTCTTCGTTAGACAAACCGAGAGATCTAATCCTCTTGGCTAGTCGTGCCTTGAGCATGGCTTGCTTGTTCTCTCCCAAGACAATGCCACTTTCATTGTGGATTGTCTTGCGGAGATCGTTGAATATGGAAGCTTTCACGACTATGTCTGTCCTTTGGAAACGATGAGTGGATCGATGTCTTAGAAATCAGCCATTTCATCGTCATCTAAAGGAATGAACTGCCGACCTCCTCCAGTCGGAGCTTTTGGTTTTCTGGTCGGGCGCTTCGCCTGCGGTGCCGTTTGGCTCTTTTGGACGTATTGTGCCTTCATTTCTTCGCTCACTCGGAAGCTCATGGCCAGTTCTGCCAATTCGTCGACTTCGCCCTTTAGCTCGCTTGCTGCAGCAGATGATTCCTCACTGGTGGCGGCATTTTCTTGGGTCACTTGGTTGGTTTGATCAACCGCTTCGTTGATTTGGCCGACTGCTGAAGCTTGCTCCTTCGAGGCGGCGGCAATCTCGGTGATCAAGTGATTGACCTTTGTAGAACCATCAAAGATGTTCTCCAGGATCCCTCCCACCTGTTCAGCAATATTTACGCCCAGGTCTGCATTCTTGACACCGCTGTCAATTAATCGGGCTGTGTCCTTCGCTGCTTCGGCGGAGCGTTGTGCTAATGAGCGAACTTCTTCGGCAACCACAGCAAAACCCTTACCGGCGTCACCAGCACGGGCAGCTTCGACGGCAGCATTGAGTGCCAGGAGATTTGTCTGGAAGGCGATTTCGTCAATCGTCTTGACAATGACAGCTGTTTCATCGCTGGACTGCTTAATGGCGTTGATGGCTTCCGTCATCTTGGCCATGGTTGCTTGACCGTTCTGCGCTTGATCCTGGGCGTTGGCAGCCAAGGACTGAGCTTCGTTGGAGTTATCAGCGTTTTGGTTCGTCATCGAGGTCATTTCCTCAAGTGAGGCGGAGATTTCCTCGATGGCGCTCGCTTGAGTGCTGGACCCATCGGCTAGTTTGGCTGCGCCCTCGTTGATAGCGGCGACCGCCATGGCAACTTGCTCTGCAGATGCGCCAACACGGGCGATAACAGGGACGAACGATTCCACGACGGAGTTGATTCCTTGCAGCATGGGCTTGTAGATTTCCGCCATTTTGGTGAGATCACCTTCGACGGTGAGGTCGCCGCCCTTGACAGCTTCAATCACGCGATCCGCTTCCCGCCGGTAAGCCTCTCTATCGTTGAGATCGTTCCATTGCACTCCGGTGCCAACAAATTCGCCTTTTGCGTCGAAGAGCGGCAGCGCTGTGACGCCGAATGACAGAGGACCAAGATTGAGAGTGGATGTGACAGGTAGGTTCTTGGGGTCGGACAATATCGCCCTTTGATGTGCAGGATTCCTGTGGAAGTCGTCGATGCACCGCCCCACGAGTCTGTTGGGGTCAAAGCCGGGGATTGCCTGGTTGATCTCGCCGCGATACTTGTTGAGCATGGTGATGACGGCTGGATTACAGTACGTAAGCACAAGATCCAGGTCCGTCGTCATGAACATCGCTTCGCAGTTCTCAAGAACTGAATCGAGGCGTGCAGCCTGAAGAGCGTTTTGTCGTTGCTCACCAACCTCTTCCCACTCAAGGGTATAACCAGCAAGATCACCATTTGCGTTGCGAACTTCGTTGACGTTCAAAGCGAACTGAAGGTCGCCTACATTGATCTCTGCGTGGATAGGGAATGACCTTGAATCAGCCAAGAGTCTGCGTTGGTGGGATGGATCAACATGGAATTCGTCGATGCACGTACCGATCAAACGGCTGAGATCGAGTTTGGGCAGAGCTTTCTTAAAGGTATCCAAGTGGTCGGTGATCAGTTTTTCTGTTGCGGCATTGTAGCTTGTGATGATCAGGTCCTTGTCGACGCTGATACAGGCGTTGCTTGAGGACTGGACGGCCATGTTTGCTCGCAATGCCGCATGTTGTGCCCGGTCGCGTTCGCCGAGACTTGAAAGAACTTTGGACAACGAATCGGCAGTCGCCAAGCGTCCTGTTGGATTCCCGCATGTGAAGAATTCAAACGCGCCGCAAATCTCGCCAGCGTCGACGATGGGGACAAGGACAAGGGAGTCGCAACCGGCACTTTTGGCACCAACGAGTCGTTGATTTTGAGCGTATGCGGAAAGGTCGTCGCACACGGTGCTTGACTTGCTGCGCGCCATGTCGCTCCACGGCCCACCTTCATTCGCGGATGGTCCGTTTTCCAGACCTGAGAAGGAACTGCCGTGCTTGGATACGAGTGTGTTCGCATTGCCAGCTCCGTCGACTTCCCAGTAGCAAGCGGCTGTGCATTCAAGTGCTGCGGCGATTTTTGCAAACGCCTCAACAAGAGAATCTCTGCCATTGCCTTCGGAGCAAAGTAAGTCGCAGACTTGTGTAAGTGCCAGATTGTCCTGTGCGACGTCGGTGACGCCAGATGTAGTTTCAGCGGTCATGTCTCAATTTCCCTTTCTGTTTTCGTTGGAATTCAGCGTTAGTTCGCTGAGTCATTTCCTTCGTTACCGACGTTCTGAATGTCGTTGGTGGTCAACACGTCTTC
>JAJRYU010000626.1 GCA_024275615.1 Planctomycetota bacterium | reverse complement strand
TGCATTGATTGCCACGTTGATCATCGTGGCGATCACGCTTTGGCACTCATTACCTCCCAGAGTATGAAAAACTGGGACGAATTTTCTGATGAAGCGCGGCAGAAGAAGAACATGCAACCCTCGGCGGTCGCCAAGATTGACGTCGGTGTTGTCTTCAATACCTTTGCCCACGCCGACCACATGGAAAAACAAATCAGTGGGCGCAATGTTGCCTGCGCTGATTGTCACAAGAGCTACGAGGCATCAGTGGCTCTTGACCAACGAGTCACGGAAGGTGAGCGTGCTCGGGAATTCATTCCCGTCGACTACGATGCCTGTCTCGCTTGCCACAGTGGTGGTCATGAGTCTGTGCCGGATCTGAAGGGTGATTGGCATGGCACCGATGACGAAGGCAAGAACTGCTTGACCTGCCACAGTGCGCTCAATGATGAAAAGATGCGCCAAGTGGATTTCGCCCCGGCAACACGGGGTTTCTCACTTGCGAGCCGTTCCCACACCAAAGAGATGGAATTGGCAGCCGCTGCTGGCGGCAAGAAATGTGCCGACTGTCATAAGAACGGTGTGGAATTGAAAGGTGGTCGCAAGTTTGCCAACCGCCAGTTTGAACATGTGACTCATGTCTTAGAATTGAAGCCGGTCAACAACGCCAGAAAAATGTCTCTTTCCGGCACGTCTTCCAAACCGCTTCAAGGCCAATGTTCCTATTGTCATGAAGACGTGGCCCAAGCAGATACCCTAGCGAGCGACAGTCCTCATCACTATGCCAACGCCAGTTGTTCCCAATGCCACAACGCCGGTGACATCAAAGAAGAGATCACTCTTGCGGACCGTTTGAAGCGCAATGAGTTTCCCCACGGACGCCATACAAAGGTGGAGGGGGGATGCTATGCCTGTCATGAGTTTGTTGACAACGACCCAAGAAAAGACGTAATCACATCAGATTCAGTAAAGAGTTGTGCTGAGTGCCACAGTACGCACCAGTCCATTGGCAGTGGCCACTGTGCCGATTGTCACAAGAAAAACGATGCTGTCTACACAGCCAAACCTCTTCCATGGCAACGTCGTCCAGACAAGACATACAGCCACTTCAGTCCCGGTCACAAAGTTGCCACCGAGAGCGGCGCTTGCACAGACTGCCACGGCGAAGAAATCTGGCAGACAAAAACCATCGACGCTATTTCCATTCCTGTGGAAGACGATCCCAAGTGCCGTGATTGCCACAAGAAGGAACGCTTTCACTGGCGCTAATACGGTGCCAGGTTATTTTTGACAGCCCAATCCTTTCCGAAGAGGATTGGGCTGTCAAAAATAACCAGGCACCGAGGAAGATCCCCATGTCTCGTGATTCAAAATTTGTCGGTGGCGTGCTGGTTTCCCTGGCCCTGGCGTTTGTGGTTTACTTTCTTGGATCCAGAGAATCTGAATCTCTGGACACTGTCACTGAAACAGGCCAAACTGGGCCAGCGACAATCGGCAACATTGCCAGGCTCCCTCCAAGATCTTCTGGTCTCGAGAAGACGGAGCCAACAATCGAACAAGAAGAGATAACTGGCCCGTACTCCATCTCTGGGACGGTCCGCAATCTCGACGGAAGACCTATTCTTGAGGCTGAGGTCCGTCTTTTTGTGGCGTCCCCCGAGATGAGCCCAAACCTCAACACTCCCTACCAACGATTTTCTGACTTCGCGTCGGACTCTAAACCACAGCAAGAGCAGAGCGGCAATTCTTCCGGAGGTTTTAGCTTCAACGTTGCCCAAGCAGGATCCTGCGTCCTCGTCGCAAGGGCCCATGGATTCGCTGGCGCACGGAGCAAGATCATTGAAATTGGCATGACCAAGACTAGCGAGGCGGTTGATTTTTGTTTGCATCCACAACAAGAAATCGAGGGCCGGATTGTCGATAGTAAAGGCATCTCCGTCCCAAACGTCGAAATCTCTGCCTGCCCGGTTCTCAAGCACGTACTTGATCGTTACAGCGAGGTTAGGACAAGAAGTGACAGTCAGGGGCGATTTGTTCTGAACGGCCTAAGTGGCGGCGATCATTTCGTCGTAGTCACGGGAGATGGTTTTGCTACTTACGCCAAGAAGACCTGGCTGCAAGGTGGCACCCTCCTTGAGGTCGAACTCAAGACCTCAATCCGCATGTTCGGCCGGTTTGTTGACAGCCAAAATGGCCAACCGGTGCCGGGCGTTTCCATCCAGGTTTTCTCAGACCAAAACTGGAAACCCGTGGCAAGGACACTGAGTGATCAGGAAGGCCACTATGAACTGGTCGGAGTGCCGATGACGGGAAAGTGGCATGTCCTGGTAAGACACGTAGATTTTTGTATCAAGCCTGACGCCAAGGCCCAGCCCTTCATACCTGGATCCGGGTTCATCTCGATCAGCACCGGAAAGAAAAGGGGCGACATTGAACACGACTTCCTCATGACCAAGAAGGCTGTTGCCAGCGGTCGTATCACAGACGCCAACACGGGCAAGGGAATCGGCGGCGCACAGGTCATGATTGGTATCTACAATCCGCATTTCACAAGTTGTGACAAAGATGGTTTCTATCGTTTGCTCATTCCCCATTTCGAAAGGCCTCGCCTGGCTGCATGGGCCGAGGGTTACCGCATGAAGAGTCGCGATGTTTCTATGCTCGTCGGCGCGAGCAGGCGCCTGCCCAAGGGCATCGACTACAGCTCTGGCGAGCTCAAGAACCAGAACCT
>JAJRYU010000625.1 GCA_024275615.1 Planctomycetota bacterium | reverse complement strand
TCTATGTTGCATTCTGGCTGGTAGCAGCTTTGTGCTGTTGGGTCGGGTTAACCATGGTTACGACTGGCCTGCGGGATTCCCGTGCCAAGCCACAAGATAAGTTCGCGGGTGTCGTTAAGGGAGTCATTGTCTCGTCCGAGATCCGGCCGCATTTTCGCAATTCGGCGGCCCAGGCGGCAGGCGAATTGCCCCAAGCCTACTCTGCGGCAATTGCCTACGAATACTCCGTTTCAGGAACTTCCCACGTCGGACATCGCATCGCCTCAAGCGGCGCAACGGTCGTTGGCAGTCGTAACAAGGCGGCGCGCGTGACCAAGCGATATCCACCTGGGCGCAAACTGACGGTTCACTTTGATCCCGACCAACCTTGGGTATCGGCTCTGGAGCTCAACGATTCCGATCAGATTCCCCGGTTCTTCAGCATGTTTAGGCTCGTACTGGGGCTTGGATTGGTTGTTTTCGGTTTTGGCATCATCATTTTTCGGAATCGTTGTGAGATGTGGATCGTTGCGAGATTGCCTCGTCCAGTTCTCGCAGTTTCCGGAACTCGCGCTGTCCACAAGCAAATGGGGTATGCGCGTACGAGTCACTCGATTCCCGGGTGGCAATCGCAAGCTACGCGATGGCTATTTGGCGGCTTAGGGATCCTCCTGGGTTTGGCATTCCTTGCTGGCGGAGTCCGTCAAGCGACACGAGGATCGGAGAGCGAGGATTGGCCGTCGACGGAGGGTGTCGTCTTGTCGATCGCAGTGTCTCATTCCAACGGAAGAAACCGTATCACTGGTACCGGACCCGAAGGGACCTACGCCGAGATTTCCTACCAATATAGCGTGGACGGGAAGGTCTTTGTCGGTGATCAGTGGTCGTACGGAGGACGGGGGATTTTTGGTGTAGAAGAAACCAAAAGGCGCTTGAAGGACTTTGCACAAGGAACTCCCGTTGTTGTTTTCTACGATCCCGAAGCTCCGCAGAGGGCCGTCCTTGAACAAGGAACCGGTACAGCAACGTTCTTCATTCTCTTTTTCGGAGTTGTCGCCCTTTTCGGCGGGCTCTTGCTAATCGTGAAACGATAGAGCGATCCCTGTTGGCAGAGGCGTGACCATTCTTGCAGTCAAGACCCGGAACGCAGATCTTCGATCATCTTCGGCACGTCGTTCTCCAAGAAGTGGGTCAGATCTGATGGCGCAAACCCGATCTCCCCTGGATCGCCCGTGATGCGAGGATTTGCTACAGACCCGTTGGCGCAACTGATTTCCTCCCCTCCCTAATGACACATCCTAGAGATCGAACAATCGTCATGGTCCCTTGTTCTTGTGATTGCCAAGCTCTCTTAAGCGGGAAGAGTGCTTCAAACGTCCTCGCCGTGAACCAAGTAGGCGTAAAGAGAGCGGAGTTTTTCTGCTTGAGTTCGTAGGGTGTGACGTTCCTTGACCAAGATCTTGCCTGCGCGACCAACATTCTCGCGAAGCTCTTCTTGGTCCATAAGCTCTCGTGTTGCCTCAGCAAACTGCTCAGGCCACGCTCCGTCACGCATGATGGCGCCACCGATTTCTTGGATATCGGGAGCCAGTCCGGTGGTGTGATCAATAACAACCGGCAGACCAATGGCCATCGCTTGGAGAGCCATATCTTGGTTAGGGAATGGTTCGTCGTGAAGCCATAAGACGTTGAGGCGGCCCAACAGAGAACCAGGCTCCGGTGGCAAGGGCAAGGGCAACACATGACCAGATAGTTCCAGATCTTCGATCCAAGGTTCAATCTCAAGCTCGTCGACATCGCCAAATAGGATAAGGCGAGCATGGGGGCAGTGGCCGCGAAAAACTTTGAATGCTCCCAACATGTCTTTGACACATAGACAATGCGGAGATTTCACCGGCAGCCCGATGTCAAATTCACCAGCCGATAGTTGCTCAAAATCGATCAGGGGTGCGGTGACGGCGGCCGCCCCATCGATGCCATGGCCGATCACGCTGTGAGCACGAAACTTCCCAAATCGCTCTTTGGCAGCGAAAACTTCGTCTTCATCGAGAAATAACTGGCGCGGTTGCGGTGCAAGAAGCGCTCCGGCCAAGTCCAG
>JAJRYU010000624.1 GCA_024275615.1 Planctomycetota bacterium | reverse complement strand
CCAGAAGCCAGTATCCTGATCCTTCACGGTCAACAACCAGAAAGAACCATCGAGGCCAACCTTCTGGCGTTTGTGAATCACGAGTCGGACATCCTCCTCGCCACAACGATCATCGAATCTGGATTGGACATTCCGTCGGCGAATACGATTTTCATTGATCGTCCCGACATGTACGGTCTCGCTGATCTACATCAATTGCGCGGTCGCGTTGGTCGCTATCGTGAAAAGGCACATGCTTATTTGTTGATTCGGCCTGATGTCGTCCTAACCGGCGACGCCGAGAAGAGAATTCGCGCTATTGAAGAGTTTGACGATCTGGGCAGCGGATTTCGCATTGCCATGCGCGACTTAGAGATTCGTGGGGCAGGCAATCTTTTGGGCCACCAGCAAAGTGGCCACATCGCGGCGGTTGGTTACGACATGTACTGCCGTTTGCTTGACACGGCTGTGAAGGACTTGAAGAAGACTCGCGCCGTTCTGCCTGATGAAGTTGATCTCAATCTGGACTTCGAGGCTTTCATTCCCAAGAGTTATATCGAAGATCCAAAACTCAAGTTGGAGATCTATCGCAAACTCGGACGTAGTCACAGTGATTCTGATTTTGAGGCGATCAAGGCGGAACTGAAGGATCGATTTGGCCGGCCGCCTCGCCTTGTTGACGAATTTCTCGACGTCTGTCGTATTCGGGCAATTGCCGAGCGTTACGAGTTGAAACGAGTGGCCACATCCGAAGGCCGTGGCCTTATCATTCGGCCTGGGTGGATGAAGTCGGTGCGCCGCCGCCTTTTGACCTCAGCTACCCTGCACCGCGTGATCGCCGACAAGGACATCTTGCTGGTTAGCGATACTGCTTGCGATTCTCCCGCACAAGCGTTGAACCTCTTGCGCCGTGCCTTGGTCCTGGAAACTGAGTAGCTTCCCGGGTCTTTGTTGGCACAGCTTGTGACTTGGATGTCCTTGATTTGCTCCAATCTCAACATCTTTGCCTTTCTTCGTGGACTTGTTGGGCCCCCTCTGTCAGAAGATAATAGGAGTGCCTTCAAAAGTCTTGGCCCGAAGCCGAATAGACAAGGGGAACGACAATGTCGACTGCCAAACTGACCACGACGATCTTGTTGCTGACTGTGTTGTTGAGTTCCACGGAACTTGCGGCGCAACTCATTAAAGACAATGAAGTGGTGGCTGTTGTGAACCGCACGGTCATCACCAGTTATGACGTCTACGAATCCCTGAAGAAAAAGGAAGTCAATCTCGAAGCAATGCCCAAGAGTGAGCAGGAGATTGAATTCAATCGGCGCTTGGTCACCATGGTGCGTGACGCCCTCAGAGCTGAGGCAGCCAAGAAATCTGGCGTCGCTGTTTCCCCGGAAGATCTCGAGAATCGCAAGATCAAACAAATCGAGAAAATGGGCGGTGAACAGGCTTTTGAGTCGTTCTTGCGCGGCAAGGGCCAATCAATGCGGCAATTCGACGATGAATTCCAAAGGGATCAAGAACAAGCTGCTTGGTTGCGGGTCGTGTCTGGCCGCGGTGGTTCGAAACTATCTCGGGAACTCCGCCCCCTCTACAACATCACCGTGCGTCCCAGCGAAATCCGAGCGATCTACAAGAAACTTCTGAAAACGGAATTCACGACCAAGAATGAAGCCCGCATTCGCGTTATTCAGGTCTATTTCAATAAACGCAAAAGAGGTGACCGTCGGGCCAAGAAACGCCTCTTGCTCAGCTTGAAGCAAAAGCTCAAGACCAAGGCTGATTTTGCTGTTCTTGCCAAGCGCCATAGTGCCCACGGCACGCAAAAAGAAGGTGGCCTTTTGCCATCAGTGGAAAAAGGCAAAGGCGCCTTGATCCCGGAGGCCATCGAAAAGGCCATTTTCGCCGACAAGACAATAGCCGGCGCAATTCTGGGCCCCATTGAGAACATCAACTCCTATTGGCTCATCAAAGTGGAGGACAAAAGGGCGGCCCGGGTCATCCCCTTCGAAGAAGCCCAAGACAAGATCAAGGCTTTTCGGTTGCGCCAAAAAGTGGGCCGGGCGATCGCCGAAGTTGAGCTGGATCTTCTGAAGAAAGCCTACATCTATCCTCCCGCTCTTAAACGCAACATTACCAGAGCTTTAGAGCAGCACTGATGGCCTCGGGCTAGGGTAAAAAAACGCCAGAACAAATGGCGTTCTTTGGATGGACAGAGCGCACACAAACTCGTATCCTCCTTGACTTGGTCAAGCAACCGCCGCTCGTTTTGAAGAACATCGGTTAAGTTGTTTGTCTCTAAGACTTTATGGCGATTGATGCCCTGCGTGGCCTCGGCCGTAGAAACGTCAAAAATCTGTAGAAAAACGGAGTTTGAGTGAACCTCAACCTCTCGGCTCCGTTCAGGTTTCTGTTGAGAATGATTTTCGAACAACGATCTGCGCATACCACAGGTCTGTGATTTGAGTCAGTTTCGCTTGAGACTGACAGCTCTTTAAGGAGTGGGTTGATGTCCTACGAGATGTACCGCCAGCAATTCGAAGGGGAGAGCTTTAATGACATCCTCGTCGAACAGTTACGCCGGACGCCATGGGTTCTGATTTCTGCCGCCGTTCATGCCCTGCTTTTTGTCATTCTGTGGCAATTTGTTGGTTCAAATGAGGACGAAGGTCCTAACGAACAGGCGACCATGGAAATGGAGGACGAGGATGTCCCCGATGAGGAGATCATCGAAGAAGAGCCTCCCGAAGAAGAACCAGAGCCCGAAGAGCTGGTTGAGGACCCCGTGGAAGTTGACGAAGAAGTCGATGACCATGATGAGGACGAGACCAACGAAGACTACGAAGAAACAAAAGGCGAAGAGGATTTCATCTCTGATAAGCCATTCGATTCCAAGAGCAACAATGACGCCATTGGCTTAGGTGGTGGTGCTGGCGGCAGCTTTGGTGGTCGTCGTGGTGGCCGCAAGCGTGCTCGTCGTGGCCGTGGTCGCAAGGCCCAGGCTGCTGTTGATAAGGGATTGGAATGGCTCGCACGCCACCAGTCACCGGATGGCTCATGGGACTGTGACGGTTTCATGGCCAACGGCGACGCTTCTAAAGGACTTTTGGCCGATGGCAAGGGCGCCCCTCAATGGGATGTCGGTGTCTCTGGCCTGTCACTGCTTTGCTTCTTGGGCGCTGGCGAAACACACCGCAACGGGCAGTACCGCAAGACAGTCGCAGCGGGTTTGAAGTGGCTCCGTAATCGTCAGGATGGCGAAGGTTGTTTCGGTTCTAAGACTGTTTCGAACTTCACCTACAACCATGCTATCGGCGCCTTGGCCATGATTGAGGCTTTTGGTCTGACCAAGAGCCCCCTGTTTAAGAGCTCGGCTGAGAAGGGCATCGCTTATGTCCAACAGTGCCAGAACCCTTACAAGGCTTGGCGCTATAAGGAAGCCGATGGTCAAAACGACACCTCAGTGACTGGTTGGATGGTCATGGCTCTGAAGTCCGCCAAGAATGCACACGTCTCTATCGACGAACGCCGCTTTGGCTGGGCACTCGATTGGATCACGGAGATGACTGACGAGGAAAGCGGCCGGACCGGTTATATCCGGGCTGGTGAGCCTCCCGTCCGTGAGCCAAACAAGAAAGAAGAATTCCCAGGTGAAGAGTCTGAGTCCTTGACTGCTGTGGGTATCTGCTGCCGCATCTTCTGTGGCCAAGACCCAACTCAAGAACGCATGATCAAGCTCGGTGTCGAAAACCTCTTGTCCAAGAAGTTGCCTGTCTGGGATCAAGCTAAAGGCTCGATCGACATGTACTACTGGTACTACGGCACTTTAGCCATGTACCAAATCGGTGGCGATTCTTGGAAGAAGTGGAACGAAGCGATGAACGAAGCCATCATCGAGCGTCAGCGCTCCGATGGCAACTTCTCCGGTTCTTGGGACCCCAAGGGGGCATGGGGTGAAACAGGTGGTCGCGTCTATTCGACTGCACTGATGACTCTCTGCCTTGAAGTCTACTATCGCTACGGTCGTGTGTTCGGTACAGGCAAGTAACGGCCACAATCGACGACGATGACAAATTGCAAAGGGGCGAGCTCTTCGGAGTTCGCCCTTTTTTTGGTGAGTAAGCCTCAACGGGTGTCGGAAGAGCAAGAAGTTGTTGGCGTTGTGTCGCTTGTGTGGGGAAAGCGAAGATGCCGAACTGACGTTCGGCCCGTTCGGCGCTCCTGGTCGGTGGGCCGATTGGGAGTTGAGCTTGGTTGGGGGAGCGAGGTTGTTGGGTTGGGGGAGGGGGTGTGGGGAAGCCAAGATGCCGAACTGACGTTCAGCGCCCGTTCGGCGCTCCTGGTCGGTGGGCCTGATTGGCGCTCCCGGTGATACGCCAAGAATCCTTGGCGAAGCGAACGGGCGCTGGACGTTAGTCCGGCATTTCTTCTTTCGGGAGCCCCAAGAGCCGGTGCTGTCTTCTAACCCAGAGTACCGACGAGGCGGCTTAGGTTCGATTTGCGGCGGGATGCGTTGTTCTTGTGGACAATGTTTCGCTTGGCACACTTGTCGATACGCTTCATGGCGAGCGTAAGAGCGGCCTTGGCACCGTCCTTGTCAGCAGCTTCAACCGCTTCAGTGACCCGGCGGATCGCTGTTTTCATGGCTGAACGGAGACCCTTGTTTTGGATACGGCGCACGTCATTCTGACGGACGCGTTTTTCTGCTTGTTTTGAATTTGGCATCTTTTTCTTCTGTTTATCGTTTGGACCGGCAGTTTGTGTCCTTAGGAGTCATTCTTCAAGTTGTCTCGAAGGACTTTGATCTTGTCGTCCACATCTTTGAAAGAAATATCGATTTCGAAGATCGCCGTATAACGATCTAGGGCTTCTTGAATGTTGCCCTCGTCTTCATGGGCTTGGCCCAAGGTATAGACCAGCTCCAGATTCTTCTCGTTCACACCACCTTGGCCGTCCAAGGCAGTGGTCAATTGTTTTATCGCTAAGTCTCCCAAGCCTTTACGCATGAAAGCCCGTCCCATGAGAGTCATGGCCTGATACTTGCGGCGAGGGTCTTTGACAACTAATTGAAGCTCAGTGAGGGCTTCGTCAACTTGCTGATCATCAAGCAAATATTGTCCCAATTTGAATCGAAGGCCGGTATCTGTGGGGTGTCCATTGACTCGCCGGCGAAATTCTTCGACGCGGAAGACCTTGCGTTTCTTAAGAGTTTCGCGCAAATCGTCGTCCGCCCCGAATTCTCCCGCTTTCATGGCCTCGCGAAGCTTCCGTATTTGCTGGTCAATGGCTTGAAGCTTCACGTCTCCGTGGCGGTTGGCCACTTCATAGTCTTCAGGCTTCAGCTCAATGGCCTTGGCGTAGGCACGGGCGGCATCGTCGAGTTTTTTGGCTTGATGGCAGAGGGCACCCAAGCGGAGCCAAAGGTCGGCGTCGTCGGGGTTATTTTCGAGCTCTGCCGTCAGTTCGACGATGGCTGTTTCCAAGTCTTCAGAAGTGCGGACCAGTTTTTGGCGCTTTTCAAGCTGTTGCATCTGGTCTTGACTCTTGGCCAAGTCCCGAGCACTGGACGCCTTTTCAAAG
Organism: Planctomycetota bacterium; assembly: GCA_024275615.1. GTDB lineage: Bacteria > Planctomycetota > DRQF01 > S139-23. Next base: position 2,749 of record JAJRYU010000624.1, on the reverse strand, counting down.
CCGCCGCTCTTGATGGCACCTTCTGCGGCCAGGTTCTTCCGCATTTTGATGGATTCTTGGTCTCTCGGTGAGATCTTGAGGACGCGCTCGTAGCAATCCAGCGATTGGTCGTATTTCTTGCCCTCGTAGTAGAGTTTGCCGAGGATCTTTAGAGACTCGATATCCGTCTTGTCAAACTCGGTGACCACGGCAAAAGCAGCCTCTGCACCATCCTTGTGTCCCGCTTTGAGCAAGGAGTGTCCCAGCGATAAGTTGAGTTTCACGTTCCGAGGATCATTCGAAAGCGATTTTTCGGCTTGAGAAGCTGCCATTTCGTGCATGCGGAGCAACTTAGCTATGCCCAGCAGGAATCCATGTCCCAAATTCTTGAACTGGGCGGACATCGGCGAGGGGTAGTTTTTGGCAAATTTCGCCAATTCAGCCCGGCGTATGCCACTTCGCGCAGCGCCGCTGTTGGGATCGAGGGCAAGCACTTGGTCGAAAATCGAAATGGCTAGATCGTAGTTCTTACGTCCTGCTTCTTTTTCTGCTCGGTCAATGTGCTTGGATGTGTCCATGATCCCTTTCATTAAGTCGTTGTTTTGATACGACTTATGGCGTAAATTCCAGCGCCCTTGGCGAAAAACCAGTCGCCATGCTGAGCGCGTGTTATAGAAATTCGCCACTTCCTGGTCAACCAAGAGAAACTTCCTTGGCGCGTTCGTTCTCCTCGGGGCTCAACGCCATTGGATGCGCGACCCAAAATGGCGCTATCATGAGTTCCATAAGCAGTCGCTATTGCCCTGATGAGAAAGTCGAAGATGCAAATTGTCTACTACCCTGATCCCGTTCTGCTGAGGCCAGCCAAGCTCCTTGAAGAGGTGCCTGAGGATCTCGACGAGATTCTCGTCGGGATGCGTCACGTCATGAAAGTCGAGCGTGGAATTGGGTTGGCGGCGCCTCAAGTCGGATTGTCCCTTGCCATCTTGTTGGCAAACCCCACGGGGGAAGAAGACTGCGACATCGTTCTCATCAATCCAGAGATCATTGAATTTGGCAGTGCCAAGGCATGGGCTGAAGAAGGGTGCTTGAGTTTCCCAGGGGTGTGGGGAGAGGTATATCGCCCCGAGAGCATTGTAGTGAAGTATTTAGACGAGGATTTTAGCGAACAGATCCTCGAAGCGGACGAGCTCCTTGCTCGTGTCCTTCAGCATGAAATCGACCATCTTCAGGGCAAAGTATTTGTCAACAAGATGCGCGAATCAGATCGGACCCGGAACAAAGCTAGGCTGTTGGAATTGCGTGATCAGTACGAGGCAACGGAATCCGAATGAGGATTTACCGATCACTCGAGGAAGCTGCAGCATTCACTTTCTCCCATCCGGTGAGCACACTTGGTGTCTTTGATGGTGTCCATGTCGGGCATCGTTTCGTCATCCGGGAGTGCATGTCCCTGGCCGCTGAGCGCGGCGGTGAGAGTGTTGTCATCACATTCAACCAACACCCTCGCGGTGTCATTGCTGATCGCCCACCGAAACTGATTACACCGATTGAGCATCGTCTCAATCTCTTCGAAGAACTCGGCGTCGATCATTGTTTAGCCCTGTCCTTTGGTGACGAACTGCGCCAAATGGAGGCCGCCGATTTTGCCCATCGGGTCTTCGAAGATATCCTCGGGTCGGAAGTGGTTGTCCTCGGCCACAACTGTCGATTTGGTAAGGATCGAGTCGGGTCGGCGGAGAACTTGCAAAGCCATGCCGACCAGTTTCGATTCGTCACCAAGAAAGCCCCCGAGGTTCGAGTTGGTCAAGCCATTCTTTCCAGCACAAATATTCGGGCCTCGATTGAGGTGGGCGATTTGGAGTTGGCCTCGACCATGTTGGGGCGGCCTTTTTCCCTCTTTGGTACCGTCGTTTCCGGGGATCAACGGGGCCGGACCATTGGTTTTCCCACAGCGAACTTGGACTTGCACCATGGATTGTTGCCTCCCCTAGGCGTCTACGGTTGTCGCGTCACCATCGATGGGAATGTTCATAATGCACTCGCGAACATCGGTGTGCGGCCCACTTTTGTCGACGGTGATTCTGAGCGCCCCCTTGTGGAAGCTCATCTTTTGGACTTTTCGCAAGATCTTTATGGCCGAGATCTGGAATTGGTTTTTCTGAAGCGCCTAAGAGCGGAGAAGAAATTTGACGGTATTGAGGCTCTGAAAGCACAAATCAGCCGTGATCGAGCCAGATTCTTGGCATATTTAGCCGAAGGAAGCCCAGAGCCAGGCAGGTCGGCATAGCCGTCGTTGCCAACGGGAGAATTCCGCCATTGATTCATTCGTGGTGATTCCTTACCATCCGCCCGAAAATTGCCGGGTCCTTTGGATCGCGGCGCACAAGTGGCCGGGTAGCTCAGTTGGTAGAGCATCGCACTGAAAATGCGGGTGTCGCCAGTTCAAATCTGGCCCCGGCCACTCTTTTCACCCCACCGTCGCGACCCGACTGGACCCTGGGCTATTGCCAACCAAACCCTGACCTCCTGGGAATCCCTCATTTTTCTGTTTCATGACAATAGTCTTGACGCGAATGGCGTTACAAAGAGAACAGTCAGGAAGCAGATTGTCCAATGACAAAACTCAGTACCCAAAAGTCGAAGTCCAAATCGGCCACGATGCAATGCATGGAGGTTTGGGGCGGCAATCAATTCGTTGATAGCCACATTGGCATGTCTGGGTTGGATGCATGGGTCATTAGTCGGCCCATACACGGGTCAAGGAATG
>JAJRYU010000623.1 GCA_024275615.1 Planctomycetota bacterium | reverse complement strand
CATGAGGAACTCAGGAGTACGTACGCTCAGATCGCGTTTGAAACCGTGCTCAAGAATGAGAAATGTCGCGCACCAAAAAAGCGTCAACGCGATGAGGAGTTGGCGACCATTCATGACTTAACTTCCTCCATCTGGTCCCATGACCGAATGGCTCCGTGACGTTTCCAAACGTCGCCCAAATCGACTTGCACCAAACCGGCTCCTTTGTCGCGAACAACAACGACAAACTCATCGTCAGTCACAGCCGCATCTGGAATTCTGGGCTTCCGACCAAAGAAAAGACCGTTCCTGAGGAAAAAAGTGGCCACCACACCCAAACTCGCGAAAAGAACGGTGAGTTCGAACATGACGGGAATGAATGCTGGCCAAGACTCGAACGGTTTACCGCCCACGTTGATGGGCCAGTTGTCCCGCGATGTGAAGTACTGCAACCAACGAGCAAGGATGAGTCCAGTAAGCCCAAAGAAGAAACAAACCCACGTCAACCGCGAGCGACGCATCCCAAGTGCTTCTTCGATCCCATGGATAGGATAGGGTCCGTGAACATCGATGACGTCGAAACCAGCTTCGCGGCATTCTCGCGCCGCCTCGCAAGCATCGTGATCGTCGTTAAAAGCGCCGAAGTGCAACCACTTCAATTCGCGTTGTCTAAAAACCATCAGGAGTGCCCGCCTTTCTTTTTCTCCAGAACACCCTTCACCTCGGACATCGCCAAGAAAGGAAAGAACCGACAGAAGAGAAGGAACAAGGTGAAGAACAATCCGAAGCTACCGACGAAGGTCGCGACTTCAATCAGAGTCGGACAGTACGAAGCCCAGCTGGACGGCAAGAAATCTCGGTGAATGGACGTAACGATGATCACAAATCGTTCGAACCACATACCGATGTTGACGAAGATCGTGATGATAAAGACCAAGAGCAAGTTGCGCCTGACTTTTTCGGACCACAACAACTGGGGAATAATGACGTTGCAGGACACCATAATCCAGTAGGCCCAACCCATCGGTCCGCGCACTCGGTTCAAGAAAGCAAACTGCTCGTATTCACTACCGGAGTACCAGGCAATGAAAAGCTCGGTTCCATAGGCGAATCCGACAATACAACCGCCAAAGACAATCACTCGACAAGCGGCATTAATGTGGCGTTGGGTGATGTAATCTTCGAAGTTCAAGACTTTCCGGGCAATGAGCATGAGTGTCATCACCATGGCAAATCCCGAAAAGATAGCACCGATCACAAAGTAGGGTGGAAAGACAGTCGTGTGCCATCCGGGTATTACGGCTGTTGCAAAGTCGAAACTTACAACACTATGTACGGAGACGACCAAAGGTGTCGCCAAACCAGCGAGTAAGAGATAAACCACTTCGTATCGCATCCACGATCGTTGTGAACCACTCCATCCCATGGAGAAGAATCCGAACAACCACTTCTTGACTTTCGATTTCGTGCGATCGCGCAAAGTGGCCAAGTCAGGGATCAGACCGAAGTACCAAAACACAGCAGACACGGTGAAGTAGGTGCCAATGGCAAACACGTCCCACAGAAGCGGTGATCGAAAGTTCACCCACAAGGGGCCACGAAAGTTCGGATATGGAAAAACCCAGTGAGCCAACCACGGACGCCCCATGTGAATGACCGGAAAAAGACCCGCACACATGACCGCGATAATTGTCATGGCTTCGGCAGCTCGGTTCATCGATGTGCGCCATTTCTGCCGCATCAAGAACAAGATCGCGGAGATCAGTGTTCCGGCGTGGCCGATACCAACCCAAAAGACAAAGTTGGTGATATCAAATGCCCAGCCAACGGTCTTGTTGAGTCCCCAAGTACCGATCCCCGTGGCGATCTGATACCAAACCGCCGCGACTCCTATGAGGAGGAGGGAAAGAGCAAAGAGGAAGGCTGCCCACCATGCCTTGCCGGCACGGCGTTCAATGGGTGCGGCGACGTCGGCGGTCACGTCTTTCGGCGTCTTGTTGCCCAGGATGAGAGGAGGGATGCTTGCTGCGACTTCAGTCATGTCGGCCCCCTTTCTCATCGCGGTTTCGCACAATTGTGCGATAGGCGACTGTCGGTTTCACGTTTAGTTCCTCAAGTGAAAGGAATTCCAAAGGATCGTCCATGGCTTTCGCAACCTGGCTCTTCTTGTCTTTGCTGTTGCCGAACACGATGGCTGTTGTCGGACAGGTTTGCATGCAGGCTGGTTCGATTTCACCATCGGCGATCGGCCGCCCTTGGCGTTTGGCATCGGCCTTGGCCTGTTGGATTCGCTGGACACAGAAACTGCATTTTTCCATGACACCCCGGGACCGAGTCACAACGTCAGGGTTGAGGGCCATGTTCTGGAGTCGATCTTCATGGGCATAGTCAAACCAGTTGAAGCGGCGCACCTTGTAAGGGCAGTTGTTAGCGCAATAGCGCGTACCAATACAGCGATTGTAGATCTGTTGGTTCAGACCTTCTTCACTATGAACTGTCGCCAAAACTGGGCAGACTGTTTCACATGGCGCGTTATCACACTGCTGGCACATCATCGGTTGATACACTGTGTCGATTTCTTCTGGCCTATCTATCGGGCCACTGAAGTAACGATCGATTCGCAACCAGTGCATCTCTCGCCGGCGCTCAACTTCATCGCGGCCGACGACGGGGATGTTGTTCTCAACTTGACAAGCGACGACGCAGGCTGAACACCCTGTGCACTTAGTCAAATCGATCGCCATACCCCAGTGCGGTTTGTCGTTGGCGTGATCGTCGTCCCACAGATCAACGTTGCCCCCTTCATGATGCTCGTGCTTGCCGTGATTCCCGACCAAGGCCGCCAAACTCGTTTCTTTGACGATGTCACGATGTTCATGGCCGGGAGGAGCTGTTTTTTGCGGCAGGTCCAAGGAGCCGTAGGTCTGCGCCAACGCCAAACCAATGTTCTTGCCGGTTTTCTTGATGGTAAGAACTCCACCGCTTACGACACGACCCTCAACAATGTTCATCAAAGGAGCCACGTTGACGCCGACGACTCCGCCTTTTTCGACGGTAAGATCTCCCTCAAGCCACTGGGGCCCAACTTTCGAGAAACGATCAGTTCCGGCCCGACCATAGCCCATGGGCATGGCGACAGTGTCCGGGTGCTGTCCGGGTTGGATGCGAGCGGGAAGTTTGATGACGTGTTGATTGCAAGTGATCTCAATTTCGTCGCCGTCAACGATCTTGAGTTGTCGTGCTGTGGCAGGAGCTAAGGAAGCGGCGTTACCCCAACTGATCTTGGTGATTGGATCAGGCAACTCTTGCAGCCAAGCGTTGTGGCCAAAGCGTCCGTCCCACATGCCGGTATCAGAGTAAACTAGGGCTTCCAAGATGTTGGGGAATTCAGCTGGCGTCTTGAAGTTTGCACCCTCATAGGTGCTTTCTTGCCAAGTCTTGTGCACGACCTTCTGGTCAGAATATGAAAACGCACCGTCATGCTGAACTTGCCGCCAGAAAGCTTCGAAGCTGGCCTTGCCACCCTGTTGCCACGGCAGGATCTTCTTGAACAGATTCTTCCTGAATGCCAGGTCGTCGGTCTTGTCATTTGACCACACAGCCAAAGATTCACGGAAATGCCGTGTATCAAAAAGAGGATTGATCGTCGGCTGTGTCAACGACAAGACGCCGCGAACACTGACACAATCGTCCCAGGCTTCCAGGAAATGAGGTTCAGGACAAACGAAGTGAGCCTTTTCATTTGATTCTGTATGGGTTGCCGAGGCATCGACAACACAGCCAACCTTGGCAAGGCCTGCCGCGAATGCCTCGGCGTCTGGGCGGTCGAAAAGAGGATTTACACCTTGCATGATCAAAACAGAGACCCGGCCCCCATTCATCTCATTGATAAGTCCTGCTACATCCTCATCCCGTCCTCGGCGTTGATAGCTTGGGTGTTCGATGTCCAGAGTCTTGCCGTAATTCCCAAGAATGTTGTTGATCCCGGCGACAAGTAACTGCTCTGCCATACGATTGCTGCCTGAGATCACCAGGCTGTGACCCTTGGATTCCCACAGACGATCGGCGATAAGTTTGACGTCATCGGGCCTAGCTGACTTACCCGCATCCAGGCCATTGATCGGGGCCATGGCTCGCTTGGCCAATTCTTGTGCGATGTCCTTCAGGAATTCGAATGACTGTGCCTGAGAAACAACAATGCGTCGATCTGCCTTTGAACCGGTCAAGGACATGCCCGACTCAACCTGAACGTGCCAGGACATCTCCGGGTGTTTTGCAGAAGGGTTCCGGCCTTTCGAATAACCGTCAGCAAACTCGACGGGAGAAATCCAGGTCCCCAAGAAGTCGGCGTCGAAACTGACGATGACCTTGGCTTTTTCAAAAGAAAACCTGGGCAAGACTCGACTGTCAAAGGCACGTTCATGAGCATCGAGAAGAGCCGAGCATGAGAGACTGTCATACTGAATATGGCGTCGTTTCGAGCCCATTTTGATGAAGGCGTCGATTCTCGCTTGAGTGCTGGGACTCGTAATCGTTGACGTCAACACGACGACGGAACCAGTTGCCGCTTCGATTTTGGCTCGAATCGCTTGGTCGACTGCACTCCAAGATGACAAACCCTTGCCATCGTAGGGACCAGCCAAGCGCTTTGAGTCATAGAGTCCCAGAAGACTCGCTTGTCCCGCCGCACAAAGGCCACCCCCAGACACCGGATGGGTGCGATCGAGAGGGCCATTGCCGCCACGAAAACCTTCTAACTTGATCGGCCTGCCGTCGCGGTTCTTTGCCATGAGACCACAACCCGCATTGCAGCCACCACAGGTAGAGGCATAGTAATAGGGTCGGCCAGGTACGACTTCTTCGGGAGGAATCAGAAAAGGAATGGCTTTCTTCACGGGGCCTGGACTGCAGGCAGCCAGAAAGGCCCCCATGGCCGTAAACCCTGTGGCTTTGAGAAACGTGCGGCGCGCCCATTCCCCGGATTCCGTGGTCTCTTCCTGTCCCTGGTCCCCTGGCTCAATAGCCTTTGGGTTCAGTTCGGAAGGTGACATCCAGTATTTTGGTTGGTCAGATGAAGTCATTTCAACTCCAGCTCCTCAATAGTGACAGCCTGCACAATCAATTGATGCGTTTAGGGAATGATCGCCATGAAGCCCGTTTTCGTTGACGTCCCGATGGCAATTGACACAAAAGCCCATCGACAAGTCACTAAACTGACGGACCCGTTCCATCGTTTGAACCGGACCGTGGCACTTCTGGCAATCAACCCCAGCATTGACGTGACGGGAGTGATCGAAAAAGACGAAATCTGGTAGATCATTCACCTTAGTCCATGCCACACCGGGGGCGTCCTTGCTCTTGTCTCTCTTCAAGTCAGCCCCCAATCCAAGGCCGTCGTAGATTTTTTGGATCTCCGGCGATTGCACAAGTTTGGGGGCTCGTTCTTCGGCTTTGGCAAGGGCATCTTCCGCACGCACATCTCCCAATGGTGCGCGCACCGAGCGATGGCAATTCATGCACACACCAAGAGCCGGAATTCCAGCATGCCGACTGCGTTCGGCACCTGAGTGGCAGTACTGACAGTCAATCTCCATCTCGCCCGCATGCAAGCGATGCGAGAATTTGATGGGCTGTGTCGGCTCATACCCTTCGTCGTTACCAGGAAGATTGACGTCAGCTGATGCCCAGAGGGCCGCCCCCCCGAAGATGCAACCAACGAAGAAAAGAATCCATGCAGTTTGATTAGTCATGTTTCCTATCCGATTAACACTTGATCTCGGCGTTCTTGCGCCCATAGAACCACCAGTTGACGGCCAAACAGGAGGCGTAGTAACCGGCAAAACCATAGAGAGCGTACTCAGGCGTTCCGGCCTTGATCTGCGTGGCAAAAATCTTGGGTATCAGAAAAGCGCCATAGGCGGCAATGGCCGAAGTCCAACCCAATACCGGGCCGGCTTGTTCCTTCGAAAAGATGATCGGGATCATCCGGAACGTCGATCCGTTGCCAATACCCGTCGTTGCGAATAGTAAGACAAAGAGCAACAAGAATGGCATGAAGTACTGTTCTGGAGTTGGCGATGAGCTGGCAAGAGAAACGTAGTAGCCCGCGCCAATCGTTGCGCCGATCATGATGATCGTGTCCCAATGGGTCACACGGGCACCGCCGAATTTGTCAGCGAGCCAGCCGCCGAGGGGGCGAATCAAGGCACCAACGCCAGCACCAATCCAAATGTAGTTGGAGGCGATAGGCGCATTCGGATTGGCAATGCTCTGCATCAAAGGCGCACCGTTTTCTGCCACGCGAATAACACCAAAGACGTCGGGAATTAGTTTCGGAAACGCATTGGCGTAGCCGATGAAAGAGCCAAACGTCATGGTGTAGAGCCAAGTCATGATCCAGTTGTGTTTATTGTCAAAAATCTTGAATTGATTCTCGAGATTGTCGCGCACTTCCTTCTTGGTGAACTTCTTCATCATGAAGAGAGTCAGAAGCACAGCAATCAAGACAATGACGAATATCTTCAGGAGCACTGGAAATCCGCCCCAGGGCATGATCAGAAGCCCAACGGCCGCACCTGCGCCAACAAAACCAATGACCATCAGCCACAAGTACTTGCCAACTGCCGAAAGTGTCGGCCCGCATTTGTGCTGCGGCATGTTGTGCATGCAGAAGAAAGCTAGGATCATCAGTGTGGCCAAAATTGGAATCCACACCAACGCAGCGTTCTGAATCCAAAGGTCTTTGTCACCAACATGATAGGGGTCACCACCAATGCTTCCGAAAGCGCCAAAAGTGATGATCCAAGGCAAGAGGAACTGCATGGTGCTGACACCGGCATTGCCGATGCCCGCATTGAGCCCCAGAGATAGTCCTTGCATCTTCTTGGGGAAGAAGAAACTAATGTTCGACATTGATGATGAAAATGCGCCGCCACCAACACCGCTCAAGAGTGCAAGTAAAACAAAAGTTCCGAAGCTCGTATTGGGGTCTTGAAGGGCAAAACCAGCACCGATGGCGGGCAGCAGTAGCATCAAGGTCGTCATGAACTTGACATTTCGTCCGCCACAGACAGCAATCATGAAGGAGTTCGGAATGCGCAACGTCGCTCCGGCGAGTCCGGCCGCTGCAGGCAAGGTATACATCAACGCACGATAGCCATCACTGTCGAAAACTTGGCCATCGTTCATGAACGTGAAATTGAACAGTTCAGGGTTGGCAAAATGCGCCTTTTGGATCATCTTCGCCAGCATGCCCCAGTAGAGCCAGACAGCAAAGCCACAGAGAAGGTTGGGAATCGAAATCCACAGATTCTGATAGGCAATTTTCTTGCCTTTCGATTTCCAGAACCCCTCATCTTCGGGGTCCCATTCCAGAAGCGTCCGGCCTTCAGCAATCTTGTCGCTCTTTCCGGAACCTGATCCACTCATGACTTTCTCCTAAACTTTGGGGGCGGAAGCTACCGCCCAATCTTTGGAACAAAGCGGCCTAACGGCCAACATTGCGATTGCGAGGTCCGACCCAGCGAACGACTTGCGTTCGCCGCCAGAAATACGGGTTCGGAATAACCAAGATGTGAACCAGCCTGGTAAACGGAAACAGGGCGATCAGGGCAAAAGCAGAAACGATATGAGTCTTGACGATTACTGGCATCGCAGTGATGAAAGATACATCTGGAGACAGTTTCAAAAGCGACCACAAATAAGGCGCTGCGTTGGATGCATACCAAGTTGAGCCCCAGCGCTCGAAGATTGCGATGTACACGCCACTAGCGAATTGCAACATCAAGATGATGTAGAGAGTCCAATCCGCTGGTGTTGTCACTGTCATGATCTTCTTGCTCTTGAAACGTCGAATGATGACGTTGGCAAAACCAACGACAGTCAAGATTCCACAGATCAACGCACTCACCTCGAGGATATAGAGTCTGAGTGGTTGAGCATTCCAGGCAATGACTGTGCTGGGAACCATGAAGCCGATGATATGGCCGAAGAGAATGGCCAAGACACCGTAGTGGAAAGGGACCATTCCCCAGAAGTGATGTTTGTTTTCGAGAAACTGCGATGACAGACTCGAGTAAGTAAACGTCTGTGTGCGATATCTTTGAATCGTCATCAATAGGAAAACGACGAAGGACAAGTAGGGGAACACGACAAAAAGAAGGTTGTTGAGATCACCCAAAAATTCTTCACTAAACATGGCATTCCTCCACGTCGATTTTGCTGGCGATTTCGATAATCACAGCATTGGCAGCTTTCAGAAGATGAAGGTAGGGGCTCTTCGAATTCGCGAACCCTGAAATCATTTTCGTGATGCCTGGCTCAAGAAAACCGACGGCCAGGTCACGCATTCTCTGGGGATCAACACGAGCAAAAAGCCTGAGCATCTGCGGCAGATGGTCGGGTAACTCCGTCGTCGGGGCGATGCCCTGTTCATTCAAGGCGGCTTTCATTTTCACCAGGAAAGCCCCTCTGTCGTAGGACTCACCGTAGATCTGCCAACCAACTTCGAGACTGCATTGAGGGTTGATGTCGAAAGTCCTGGTGTAGAGTTCTTCTTGACCGGTTTCGTTGGTGAACCTGAGCGCTTCTCGAAAATTGTCCAGGTGCTCACGTGCGTGGGCAGGCGCGCCAGCAAATATTTGGCACAAGTCGGCCGCCATGGGGCGAATGTCGCCCTGAGGGTACTCCAACATTGTTGCCAAGGCGTGAATTGACTCCCTGATGTTGGCCATGATTAGAGTCCCCGTTTCGGACCAGTTCGGAATCCGAAACCGGCCTCTTGCTTGTGCTCTTGAGGATCTTTCATCATCTCCAAAGCTTCTTCTCGGTGCATGGGAGGAATCACAAATCTGTCGTCGAAAGTGCAGAGGGCTGTCATCCGATAGATGGCGTCCGCCTCTTCCTTCGAGCAGCCACTTTCCGCAAGCATCTGTTCAGCAACGGTCATTTCGATATCCCCAACCGTCAAAGCCCGACGGAACGTGCGAATCGCCATTTGTTTCCGTAGACCTTTGCGGAGGAAGCTCTGGTTGCCTGCACCAAAAATGCTCGCCAAAAACTCCATGGGAATACGCGCTTCGTCAATGCTGTGAAACAGGCCCTCGGAAGTATTCTGAGTCAGATCACCTTTGCGTTGCGACATGACTGGAAGCAGTGGCGGCACGTAGAAGAGCATTGGCAAAGTGCGATACTCGATGTGCGGCGGCAGAGCGATACCCCACTCCTTGACAAACTTGTAGACGGGTGATTTCTGCGCGCTCTCAATCACCGAATCGTGGACCCCGGACTTCCTCGCCGCGGCAATTACTTCGGGATCGTGTGGGTTGAGGATCATGTCGCGCTGGCCTTGGATTAGATCTTCCTTGGGCAGATTAGCGACTTCCTCAAGCTTGTCGGCGTCGTAAAGCAAAACACCCAGGTAGCGAATGCGTCCGACGCAAGAGTGAAAACAAGCTGGTGCTTGACCAGTCTCTAGGCGCGGGAAGCAGAGAATGCACTTCTCGGATTTGCCGGTGTGCCAGTTGTAGTAGGTCTTCTTGTAGGGGCATGCCGAGATACAAGCGCGCCAAGCACGGCAACGATTCTGGTCGATCAAAACGATGCCGTCTTCGCCTCGTTTGTAAAGCGCACCGGATGGACAAGATGCCACGCAGGAAGGATTCAAACAGTGGTTGCAAATCCGCGGGAAGTAGAAGAACACCATGCGCTCAATGGCGAAGAGTTGTTCTCTTTGCTCAGGGCTCAACGAGTCCAAATTGGGATCGTTCTCGGCGTAGACTGGTGAACCCGACAAGTCATCATCCCAGTTGGGACCAGCTTTGATGTCCATGTAGTCGCCGGTGATCATGGAAATAGGCCGAGCCGTGGGCTGATCATCGCCCTCAGGGGCGTTGAAGAGTTCGTCGTACTTGTAGGTCCATGGTTCGTAGTAGTCGTCAATGCTGGGCTGAGACGGGTTGTGAAACATGTTGAAGAGTGTTCTCTTCTTGTCCATGGCGCGAAGCTTGAGCTTGCCGTTTTCGTCCTTGGCCCAACCACCGTTATAGACCTCTTGGTCTTCCCAACGGGTTGGGAATCCAGTTCCGGGCTTGGTCTCTACATTGTTCCACCACATGTACTCCGAACCTTTGCGATCGGTCCAGATATTCTTACATGCGATACTGCAAGTGTGGCAACCAATGCACTTGTCGAGGTGAAACACCATCGAGATTTGTGATCTAACATCCATTTGATGATTCCTCGCGTTTACCAGACCAGTTGTGGAAGTTTGCGTACAAAGATATGGGTGTCACGGTTGCAACCCGTGGGGCCCCAGTAGTTGAAGTGGTACGTAAACTGGCCGTAACCACCGATCATGAGATTGGGCTTCAGCCGGGTACGGACCAAACTGTTGTGGCCGCCAGCTCGCTTGTAACCGCGAATGGGTGACTTCGGGATACCAAGGGTTCTTTCCGGCGAGTGATAGATGATGCAGACGCCCCGTGGGATGCGGCAAGAAACAACCGCGCGGGTCACAACAACTCCGTGGTCGTTGTGAACTTCAACCCAGTCGTTGTCTTCGATCTCCAGGGTGTCAGCATCTTTCTCGCTGATCCAAAACGGCTCGCAACCTCGGGACAAGGTCGTCATCCGAGCGTTGTCACCGTAGGTCGAGTGAATGTGCCACTTGCCATGAGGGGTCAAGTAGTTGAGCATCAGTGTCTTGCCCTCTTCCTTGCTCACCTTCAGGTCGCCATACTGTTCCCCCGTCGGCCTTGGCTTGTAGGTCGGAACATTTTCGCCGAATTGAATATAGGTGTCATGGTCGAGATAGAGATGTTGACGTCCCGTCAGTGTCCGGAATGGCACCAAGCGTTCGACATTATAGGTAAAGGGCGCGTAGGCACGACCATTGTCCAAGAGACCTGACCACATCGGGCTATTGATAAGGCGCTGCGGCTGGGCCTCCAAGTTGGCGAATTTGACACGCCGATCGCGGTTGTTTGCGGCGAGGTCAGCCAATGTTAGGCCGACTTTTTCTTCCATGTTCTTATAGGAACGGTAAGCCAACTCACCATTGGTCACAGTGGCAAAACGAAGAACGATCTCAGCGGCTTCCTTGGCGTAGGTGAGACTGGGGTAGGTCTCGCCACTCCAGGTGACCGTTGGTGAATCCACTTTGACTTCTTCGTAGACGTCATCAACAGCGTAGTGAGTGCCGTGGGCTCCCAAACCGTTCTTGGGGACATTAGGACCGTAGGAAATGAACTGGTTGTAGAGGTTGGCGTAGTCGCGTGTCACCACAGCAACGTTCGGCATGGTTTTGCCCGGGATCGCCTCGTCATCTCCATTCACCCAATTGGGGATCTTCTCTTGCGCGATTTCAGCGGGAGTATCGTGAGGCAAAGGTGCCACAACGACGTCCCGCACTGGCTTTGGATAGTGTTTGGCTGACAGCTCGGAAAACTTCTTGGCGATCGCCTTGAAGATATCCCAGTCGCTTTTTGCTTCCCAACAAGGTGGCACAGCTTCGTTCAACGGGTGAATAAAACTGTGCATGTCCGTCGAGTTGAGGTCTGTCTTCTCGTACCAGGTAGCCGCTGGCAAGACGATGTCAGAGTAGAGCGCCGAGGTGTCCATTCGGAAGTTGAGATCGACAACGAGGTCCATTTTTCCTTCCGGAGCCACGTCTCGCCATTGGACTTCAGTGACGGAGTCCTTGGCAACGTCTTGAGCAATGGCATTGTTGTGAGTCCCCAAGTAGTGCTTGAGGAAATACTCGTGTCCTTTGGCAGATGACATCAATGCGTTGCCGCGCCAGATGAAGAACACACGTGGCCAATTCTCTGGAGCGTCTGGGTCTTCAACGGAGAATTTGAGTTCTCGAGACTTGATACCATCGACGATCCACTGCCGCACTTCGGCATCGGTCTTGGCCCCGGCAGCCTCGGCGTCCTTCACGAGATCCAGTGTGTTCTTGTTGAACTGAGGATAGAAAGGCAGCCAACCGTTTTGAACAGCCCGCACTTGGGCGTCCATGGTGTGCTCTACTGGCATGTCGCCTTCACGCACGTCCGCCGCGACAACTTGATATTCACGGTAGCTGCGCTCGTAGCGCCACTGATCGCTGTGCACATAGTGCCAACTGGGAGCATTTTGAAGTCTCGATGGTCCGTACCAATCCTTGGCCAAGGCAATAGAAGCCCAGGATTCCATGGGAGCGAGTTTCTCCTGGCCGACGTAGTGCGCTAGACCACCGCCGTTTTTGCCGACGCAACCACAGAAGACCAAAGCGTGAATGGCCGCGCGATACATCAAATTGGCGTGATACCAGTGATTGATGCCAGCACCGATAATGACCGTGCATTTGCCGCCGGTCTTCTCGGCGGTTACCCCCCACTCACGCGCAAACTTGATGAGATTGCTCCGGTCAATACCGGTGTAGATCTCTGACCAAGCTGGAGTGTAGGGCATCGAGGCGTCGTCATAGTCTTTGGGATAGGCGCCCTGAAGCCCGCGGGGAACGCCATACTGCGCCATCATCACATCGTAGACAGTTGTGACTTTGACTTTGCCGTCAGCGGTTTCGATTTCACGAATCGGCACATGGCGCTCAAATTCAACACCGTTGCCAAAATCGTCGAAATAGAGCCCCATGGTGCCGTCGTTGCTATTCAGGAAAGTAAGTTCAGGATCAAGAGAACCGCCGTCAATGGCATCTTCAAGTTTGAGATTCCACTTGCCCTTTTCCTCGCCCCAACGACTACCAACCGTGCCAAGGGGGATTCTCGGGCGGGACTCATTGCTGTCCCAGATCATGAACTTCCAATTGCCGTTTTCCTGATCGGCATATTTTTCCAAGCGACCGGCGCGGAGCATCTTGCCTGCACGCCACTTGCCATTTTCTTCCACCACCTCCAACAAGAATGGTGAGTCGGAATACTGTTTGACGTACTGGAGGAAATCCGGCGTCTGTTTTTCGTGATGGAATTCTTTCAACAAGACATGATTGACGGCCATCCACCAAGCGCCATCTTGTCCAGCGTTAATCGAGATCCAGTCATCAGCAAACTTTGCGACTTGACTGAAATCTGGAGAAAAGACCACCATCTTCGAGCCGTTGTG
>JAJRYU010000048.1 GCA_024275615.1 Planctomycetota bacterium | reverse complement strand
CTAGAGGCAGGCCGGGGAATCCAGCACCCGTTCCCAGATCGAGTACCCGAGAAACGTTGATGTCGTCAGTGCCAGCGAGAATCGGCAAGGCGGCCAAGGAATCGAGGACGTGTTTAGTCGCCATGTCTTCCGGTGTTGTGAGCCGTGTGAGATTCATGACCTTGTTCTTTTCCCTCACGAGCCACGCATGACGGGCAATAAGCTCAGGTCTTGCTGGGCAATATTCTTGCAAAGTGGCAAGGAAGCGGGCGGTGAATTCTTCTTCGGAGATGTCGTTTTCTTGATTCATTTTAGATGGGCAGACAAAGAACTGGTTGTTGTGACTCAAGTATCAAATCACGCAAACGGTTGAGTGACGGTGAGCCAGTTTCAGAAAGATATGCGCAGATGGCAAATCCGTTGTTTTCATGGGCTTGATTGGCGCAGGCACGAGCGGAATTGACGCCTTCTTGTACCGAGAACCGACAATCGAAGCCGATCTCAGATTCCAGGTTTTGCACCGCTGAGACGATGCCACCACTCAATCGGGTTTCAGCTCGTCTGACAAGGGTGCGAAAGGTTGCCATGTCATCTTTGTCACCCCCCAAGAGGGCTTCCATTTCGGTCATGGTTGTCGGATCGATGGTCGCAAGCAAGTCAACACTGCCGTTCTTGCCAGCGAACAAGCAGGCGAACGACGCGGCGATTCCCTGAAAGCGTGCCTGCCAGTCCAATAGGACCACGGGACTGTGGAGAAGACTCTTGGGTTCTTCCATGGGTTGGCGGACGACAAAAGTGGGCACGCGCGCTTCGGTGAGGAAAAGATCGACGACGGAACTAAGACTTTGAGTCTTTAAGGAGCCGATATCTTCGCCGAAGGGCGCAGGAATGAAAACGAGGTCCATTTCCTCTGAGCTTTGTCTGAGAAGGGCCACCTTTTCCGCGGCATCCATTCCCAAGACTGGGGCAGGGATGTCGGTAAGGCTAGCCCCAAAGAGTTCCTTTGTCGCTAGAGCCAAGAGCGAAACGGTCGGGTCTTGATCCGAGTCATCGTGAAGAACCGCGATGTGCTTTATTTGTGGTTGGGATAGCTCAACATGACGGGCGTGAAAGGCGGCTTCGAAGAGCCCCATACTTTCATCAACGTCTTTGTCTTCTTGATCCATGAATTATCCTCGGGGAAACAAATCGAGACGAAGGAAAAGGTACAAATAAGTGAGAGCAACAACACCTTGGCAGAAAAGAGTGAGTCCTCCTATCTTAAGGAATTCACTCCAGCTCACTTTGATGTTGCGATCTTGTTCAAGGGCGTGAAGGGCAATGACGCTGGAGACGCTGCCAACGGGAGTGGAATTGCCACCGAGGTTGGAACAAATAACGAGAGTCCACCATAGTGGTGTAATATCAGCACCGTTTTCTCCCATGGCCATGGTGATAGGAATGAGGGTGGCAGCAACCGGAATGTTGTCAACGATGCCCGACAAAACGAGAACAAAGACGGCCATGATGAGGAGAGTGGCTGTACCATTGCCACCGGACAGAAATTCGATACCACCGGCAAGTTTCACCAAGAGACCGCTTTCTTGCACGGCGCCGATAATGACAAACAAGCCGATGAAGAAGACTATGAGTGGCCATTTGACCTTCTTGATGGCCTTTTCAGTGTCGAATCCCGAAAACAGAAGGGCGGCTACGCCTCCGAGCATGGCAATGAGATCGAGCCCCACACCCATGGTTTGTGCGGTCGCGAATCCGATTGTGGTAAGCAGCAAGATGATAGCGCTACGCCAGAAAACCCTGCGGTCATGGACCAAGGCCCATTCATCGAATCCTGCGACTAGAGCCTCTCGTTCTTGCGGGCCTTGCGTGTCGACCAAGGTGGCACGATACTTGAGCCGCACCACGGTGTAAGCCACAAAAGCGGTTACGATTGCAATGGGTGTCGTGACGCGAAAAAAATCAAGATAGTGCAATCCGGCCTTACTGCCGATCATCATCGTGCAGATTCCAGATGCAAAGGTCATGAGGGCGCCAGAGTTGGCGACCAGAGCAATCATGATGATGTAAGGTTTGGGATCGAGTTTCAGTTCTCGGGTCACCGCTAAGGCCAATGTCACCATGATCAAAGTGCCAGGAGCTATGGTCAAGAATGTGCAAAAAACAACGGTGAGGACGGCCATCCAAGCAAATAATCGCTGGGATTCGCCCTTGGTCTTCTTGACGATCTTGACAGAGACAAAATGGAAGAGCCCACTGTGCCCAGCAATCTCAACCAGAATGGACGTCCCTAGCAAGACACCGAGTACCCCCAAGTCATGCCCGATCGTCTCGTGAACTTGTTCATAGCCGTGTTCGCTGTATAGTCCGAACACAACAGCGGCAATGACCGCTAAACAAGCCCCGGCCATGGCGGCTAAGCTCTTGTGCAAGAGTTCGAAGGCGATGGCGACATAGGTCGCCACCATGATCAGACCCAAGACAACCATGGGTAAAGGACCTTGACCCATGGGTTGCTGGGATTCGGCGTGCAGAGTCGGAGCCAGGATTGACCAACTAAAGGTCAACCACGCTGCGGTGATGACTAACGAGAGCCACCGATTCTCCAGGATGCGCTGAAAAGACGCCCTCATGGTTAAGAACTCCATTGTCGCGCCACCTTATCGATTCTGAGTGATCGGCGCCATGTCTTGGACCCACTGTGAATGGGCATTCTCCGTCGAATTCTCCGGGAAGTCGCCGGGCCGTGTACAATTGGGGTATGAATCGAGCACGCGCCCTAATTTGTTTGACTCTACTCATCGCCTTCTATAATCCCAAGCAGACGAATGCCCAAGAGACCAAGGCGAGCCTACTTGTCTTAAGCGACCCCAAGCTCCCCCGGGGCCAAAGGCGGGAGGCGCTCGCCTCGCTCCTCGACAATCTTCATGGGCCTTCTGTTCAGCCCCTTTTGGATTGTTTGTGGCGCAATGGTGTCTTAGACGCCGTTCTGGATGCCAATCAGTCTTCTCGACCCCAAACTTTGGAATCAAGACTCGCGGTCAGACCAGAGTTTGTCCGGTTCTTGGGGGCAGCGTTTCAACATCCAGTAAGGCAAATGCGAAGTACGGCCATCGCCTGGTCCCATGGTGCGACTTGGCCCTGGCTCTTGAGAAGAAGAATTCGGGCGTATCTTGCCGAGACGAATCTACAGATACGAAGAGAGTTCTTGGCTAGCATCAACGGCGGACTCAAGGTCGAGGAGATTGGCGCTGTATGTTCCTCGCGACAAGGACTTGCGGAGGAAGTCGGTGCGCTTTTTCGATTGGGCCTACAAAGGGCCCCCATGACTCAGAGAGTCCAAGCGTGGCCGGGAAACAAAGATTGGGGTGCGCGCGGTTTTTCGAACAATCGATCACACCGTCCTTATCGACTCATGGTTGGACAAAAAGTGACGATCCCTTGTCCGCTATCTCGTCGTGCTGTCATCCTTCTCTGTGGCATCAAGAGAACTTCCCTTCGTATCCAGGGGGTAATGACCGCAAGAATAGGGACAATAGAAGTAGGCAAATTCGCAGTTGGTCTGAATCAAGACCTGGATCAAGTTTTCGAGATCAAGTTTGAAAAGTCCAAGTCCTTGGTTGGCAAAGATATTGTTCTTGAGTTTTCGAAAGAACTCGAAAACCAAGTTTCCTTTCGCGCCCTGGTGGCCATCAGTGAGGGAGCAGAGCAAATGAACATCGTTGCGGCGGAAAAAACCCTAGGTGCTGAGGACTTAGAAGAATCCTCTGGCCTCAAGATGGCCAAGACTCGTACCGGGGGACTTGTTGTCTCTGAAGGTGAAGGTCATTTGGTCATCCAAATACCAAAGTATTCAGGAATGGTGACCCGTATCGATGTCGATCACTGGACCCCAAAGCAGGAGCCGGCAGTTTGGGTTGTCACACTCAACGGTCAGCCCTTGGTACGATTGATCAGCCAACGTCTCCCCAGGACTGGAAAGTGCTTCCCCAAGGGGCTCAAGTTGCGTCCCGGGCGCAATGAGCTAGTTTTTTCACGGGTTTCTGGTGGAGATTTGTACGTCGAGGCCATTCGCTTCGTGCGCTAGACTGTTCACCCCGTTAACATTCGTGTCAGTTACAAACCCAATCAAAGAGAACGTTCATGAAACTTTTGCGGGCTCCACGCAATCTCGTCTTTGTCTTGCTTCTTTTGGTCTTCGTTGCGCATGCGCAAGTAGAGGCCAAGACAGCCACGTCGGGGAAACTGAGAGTTGCCACTTGGAATCTCCTAAACCTTTTCGACAATTACGATGAACCGGGCAAGCCCGACGAAGGCACGCCGCCTAAGAGTGTTGCGGACATGAAAGCCATGGCTAAGGTTATCGACGCCTTGGACGCAGATGTTCTCGGTGTTCAAGAGGTTGAGAACCGCGCTATTCTCGAGCGTTTGAATCGTTTTCTCAAGAAGCCCTTCCTGCATATTGAACTCATCGAAGGGAACGACTTTAGGGGCATCGATGTGGGGGTCATGTCGAGGTTGCCAATCGAGGCGGCGGCGAGCCATCGTCTACGTTCGCTCCCTGGTGACCATCGTTTCTCGCGTGACTTTCCCGTTTTCCGCATTCGCGTATCGAAGCACGTGACGTTTGATCTCGGCGTTGTCCATTTGAAATCGAAGCGCGGCAAAAAGGAACGTAGCGACGCTTGGCGTGCTGCGGAAGCCGCCGGTGTGCTTCAGGTCGCTCACGAGTTGACCAAAACAAAAGGCAATCTCGGGCTCATTGTTGTCGGCGACTTCAATGACTACAAGACCTCGGGGCCCCTAGCTCGACTTATGTCAGCATTTGTTGATCACACGGCAAAGATCCCGGAAGAAGAGCGATTCACTTTTATCTACCGTGGCAAAGGCGAACAGATCGATTTCGTGCTCAGCACTCAAGGGTTAGAGTCTAGCGCAGCTCGCATACATCGCGATACAGATTTTACCTCTGATCACTTTCCAGTTGTCGTCACGTTTGAGGTGCCCGAACCCCCCGTCCGTCCCGTGGTTCCTCAAGCTGGAAATCTCAAAGAGTTTGACAGGCCGCTACTGAAAGCAACGGACTTACAGACCGTACGAAAGAAGCTCTTGCAAGAAGTGGAGATGGAGGGACGAGTCGTGAAAGTCTACCGTCCCAAGAGTGGCGCGTCAGTCAGTCTCAATTTCCACAAAGACTACAAGAGAGCAGTCACGGCATTTATCCCGAAGTTGGCCCTTGGGCGCTTTGCGAATCTGGACAAACT
>JAJRYU010000622.1 GCA_024275615.1 Planctomycetota bacterium | reverse complement strand
TGACCCCTTTTCTGTTGCCGATTCGACCGAATCGATGACTCCAAGGAAGCCATCGTTTCCGAATCCTGGGCCATTGAGATCTGGAAAGAGCACAAGTCAGCAAAGCCAAGAGCCAAGAGGCACGCCCTTTGAGTTCCAGGATGTCACAGGGTTAGATGCGAGCAACAGTCTTCTTGTTCGTGTCATTGATGGGATCAGTAAACGCCCGATTTCAGGCGCGATACTGATGGTCACTCAGGGAATGAGGGAGTATTCCTCAAGCAAGTGGGGCGAGAAACTCCATGCCAGCTACCTGGAGAGTCAGCGCAGCCATGGGCTGCGCTATCTCACCTCCGAATCGGGCGATGTCAGAATTCCAGACCTTGAAAGCAATTGTGACTTGGCGGCGTTCTCCAAGGATCGATTCGGCACTCTGAGCGTTTGGAACATTGAACAAGAAGCCGTTACGATTCTTGTCTATCCAACAGTTGGCATCCGTGTTCGTGTTTTTGACCGAAACGACCAACTTGTTCCTCATGCTCTTGTGGCGATGGGGGCACTCCAAGTCAGTCAGAATGGGCAACCGCGTTTTTTTGTCGATTTTTCCCGTATCGAGACGAATGAAAACGGGATTGCTTCGTTCACCGCCGTTTCTAGTTTGATAGGTCGTGGACGTTGGGCGAAGAAACTGTATGTCACGATTCCCGGTCTTGTATCCCGGGAAACAACTCGCCTGCTTGATTTGGAGCGACTACCGGAGGAGTTTGTCGATCTTAAACTTCCGGCAGTGGGCTCCCTCAAAATCCGTATTCTGAACCCGGATGGTTCCGTGTGCAAGGAGAGGATTTGGGTCGATGCGGGGACCGTCGAAGATACGGTGATCCGTCGTGGCCGAATTCCCCAGTCCAATCTTCTTTTGAGAGAGTTTCCGACCCAAGGCACTCTCGAAATGCCCTTTGTCCCTTGTGCCAAGAGGTGGAAGTTCTTTGTCCGAGGAACTGTCGGTTCTCTTCTGGACCCTTTCTGGGAAATCGTCAATGGACCCATCGAGGAAGGCCAAGAACTCGTGGTCGACCTTCAGTTTCACAAAAGTTGGCCTAAGCTCTCGGGAAGACTCATGGGATCTGGCCACCAGGCCGCCCAGAATCTCGATTTCATGTTTGATGTCAGCACGCGACTCAAAGAAGAGGAAAGGCCTCGGACTTGGTATCACCGCGTGAGAACCGATGAGGATGGACGGTTTCAAGTGCCCTTGTCTAAGGGGTTTGGTAAACCGGTCGATGTTCGCAGTCTCCATGTTCGTGAGATCTATCCTCTTTCAAGAATTGAACGATCTGTCACTCTTGAAGTTTCACCTGATGCTCTGACTGAAGACCTTGATCTTGGAATCATCGTGCTCAAGGATCCTGTTCTTCTCGCTGAGGGCATTGTCACAGATGGCAACGGAAATCCTATCCGTGGTGCTCGGGCTATCCTAACTCTTGGGCACCTGGAAGAGGCCAATTCCAAGGAAAGACAAATCAAACTGCAAGGACCTTCTTCGACTGGTCGCCGCGGGAATTTTTCCGTTCTTGGTGACTGCCCGTCGAGCAGTTTTCAGTTGAGGTTCTTTGCTGACGGTTACCTGCCAAGCCAGTTCGTTGTTGTTTCCAAGGGTGAAGTGGACCTGCAGGTCACTCTCCACAAAGCGAGTCGAATTGCAGGGCGTCTCGTTGTCGACGATTCTGGGATGATGTCGAAACTCAGGCTCAATCTCTACAACAAGAGCGGGCGAAGAGTGGGGCAGGATGAGCCCAAAGCAAGCGGGGAATTCGGTTTCGAGTATCTTGCCGCCGGTCGCTACCGCCTCATAGTTTTTGATGAGGGTGCCCCGAGGCCCTCGCTTCTTGATCGTAAGGCGATCGACGTGCTCTCTGCAGAAGAGCTGGACTTGGGCGAGATTCACATTCACAACTCCAAGGCTGTTATCGAGTTGCTCCTTGTGCACCCACAATTGGTTACGGAGACCAAGGAGTTTCGCATCGTCGCAAGGTCGAGCGGCACTGAGAGCATCTTGTTGACCCAAACTTCAAGGTCACAGACTGCATGGCTATACGTTTCACATACTCCCTGTGACCTATTCGTTTCCATGAAGGGCTATCGTCCCCAAACCTTACGCAATGTCGTTGAAGGCAAGGTGCGTATCGAGCTGCGCCGGGGCATTCCTGTTCGACTCAAAGTCGAGGACGGCGTCGCCATTCCTCAAGGCTTCGTGTTCGGCGTCATCGTGCGGGCAGACTTGAAGCAGGGTTCAAGCCCTGATGTACTGGCGGAAAAAGACGGCCGTCATTTTCTCGATCGACCCGGCTTGTACCGATTGGTCGGGCGCCTCACGAGTAAGCGCGGCAGGAGAAGAAGCGTTGACTTTCCTCTTCTTCTCGATCGCATTGAAGTCAAGGACTCTGAGATCACTCAGAACTTTCAAGTGCGCCTGGATCCTGAGAAAGTAGCCGTCGCGGTCAAATCTCTCCGACATTGAGTCTTGGCTCTTCGCTCATGGAAAGATGTCATGATCGCAACCGCAAATGCAGCCTACATTCCAGCCATCGGCCGGAAACTTGCGGCGAGGAAAATAAACCAAATCAAGGCAAACACCATGAGTGCTGTGGCGATGATTCCCAAGACACGTCCCGCGACTCCGCCACCTTCCGGTCGAACGCGTGCTCGTTTGCACTTCTCCAAGTAACTGTTGCCCATGACCCAGGCTACTGGTCCCAGGAAAGCACAGAGGACGAGAGAGAGGATGCCAACAATGAGGACCGTGGACGCGCCGTCTGGGGTGCGGTGGTTTCCCCGGGATCGTGATTGGCGCCCAGACCTTGTTTGATTTCCTCTGCTGGATGGCGAGCTACGGCTGCCTTTCCTGGACGCTGGGGCACGGACCTCCGGGCTGGGTTCGACGGTTTCCTCAATGCAGGTGAGGAAGAGCGAACCGCCATCTGTGGCATGGATCCGATTGGTTGATTCACAGCCACGACACGTGACTTTCTTATTTGCCGAATCATCGGGTAGGTTTATCTTACGCCCGCATGTTGGGCATTCTACTAACTGTGACATGATCTATCTCTCTCACCGTAAAATCTCGATCCGGGAGTATGGTTGAATCCTCAGAAAGCGTCAACCAGGAAGATTAAGAAATCAACTCTCAAGCGCCTCAACCGGGCTCGGCGACGTGCTGCCAAGCGAGAGATCATTCGCGCCCGTTTCCCGATGATTTTGTTGGTCCTTGAACAATTTCTCCCAGGCGCGCATATTTGAAGATGCGCGCGGCACTTCGAATCATTCGTCCTTTTACGCTTCTGCCACCCATGCTTGGGATGCTGACAGGAGCTCTCGCAGCGCTTGGCAAAGATTCTGACCTGATCGTTGATCGCACTGTCTGGCAATCCGTCGTGGTGGGGATGTTGATGGCCGCTACGCTCAATGCGGCTTCGAATGTGCTGAATCAGGTTTGTGATTTGAAACAGGATCAGATCAACAAACCTCATCGTCCTATCCCTGCTGGTGAGATCACCCTTGG
>JAJRYU010000621.1 GCA_024275615.1 Planctomycetota bacterium | reverse complement strand
TTGTGTCTCGAAACTGAGACGCGGCTCAATTCAGGACCTTGGGATGTGAGCGATGAGCGAAAAAAAAACGCATCAGATACCCACGGAAGCGGGGGCTCCTTGGGTCCCTGGTTGGGCCATCGGTCCCTTCCTTTTCGGCCTCGCTGCATGGTTCCTTTGGGGTCCGAATTTGGAGTCTTTGCCAGCGGCTCCTACGCCCAGCTTCGATCGCAGTTTGCTTTCGAATGCGCCCCGGCGGACAGCCATGGAAGATCCGCCGACCATTGATCTTGCTGGTTCGCCAGCGACCTGCATGCACTGCCACAAAGATTTTCTGAGCAGAAGCGACAAACCCCGCACTCTTTTGCGTCATGGGGAAATCAAGCTCAAGCATGGCCCCAATGTGAAGTGCTCCACCTGTCACGCTTGGAAGGACCGCAATAAGTTAGCACTTCTTGATGAAACGGCGATCAACTTCGCCGATGTCGTTAGCCAATGTGCCCAATGCCATGTCAAGGTTCATCGTGATTGGAGCCGAGGCATTCATGGTCGGACCAATGACTATTGGGACGCTTCTCAGGGCACAAGGCGTCGTCTGATTTGCACCCAGTGCCACAACCCTCACACACCCAGAAGCCCGGCGATGTCGCCGATCAAACCCCTACCCGGGCCCAACACGCTGCGCATGCATCCAGAAGAGGAGTCCCACAAATGAAATCTGCGGAAAACGGCGGCATGAATCGTCGTAGCTTCTTTCGGGCTGCGACAGGTGCAGCCGGTGGAATGGCGGCCTTGGTTGCAGCGCTCTCGCCCTTGAAGTCACTTGACACGTCGGATTTCACTGTCGAGAAGTTTCTTCAACAGCACTACAAGGAACTCGACAAGGAAGAAATGGCCAAAGTCCTGGCGCGTATCACGGCAGAAGTGGAAGAACGCTACAAGGTCAGGCCTGACCTCAAAGACGTGAAACCCATGGACGGAGTGGAATTCGTTTACGCCTTGAACCTGGGTGCTTGTATCGGCTGTCGCAAGTGCGTTCACGCCTGCGTCGCGGAAAACAACCAGAGTCGGGACCCGGAGATCCAATACATCCGAGTCCTGGAAATGCCCACGGGCACGATCGATATCGAAAAGGGCAGTCACAACTACGATCACCCGACTGTGCCCAAGGATGGACATTTCTACATGCCCATCCAATGTCACCAATGTGAAAACCCTCCCTGCACCAAGGTGTGTCCCGTTGAAGCGACCTGGACAGAGCCGGACGGGATCACCGTCATCGATTACGACTGGTGTATTGGTTGTCGCTATTGTGAAGCAGCCTGCCCGTACTTTGCTCGGCGATTCAACTTCACGGAACCGACGATTCCGAAGGCTGAAGTCAATCCGAATATGTCCTACCTTTCTAATCGTCCGCGCCACAAAGGTGTCATGGAGAAATGCCACTTTTGCTTGCATCGCACCCGCAACGGTCAGAACCCGGCATGCCTTGAAGTGTGCCCTGTGGGGGCAAGGAAGTTCGGCGATATACGCGATCACAAGAGCGATGTTTCACAGGTTCTCAAGAATAAACGTGTCTTCGTGTTGAAGGAAGAGGTCGGGACGGTCCCGCGATTCTTCTACTACTTTGACGAAGATTATCATCGTTCAGAAGAGGAAGGGGGTTAGGCCATGCGCGCGTATCTTGTCTTCCTCAAGCGCTGTTTTGCTTTGAGTTTTATCGGTGACTGGCGCTACCGTTTGTGGATGCTTCTTTTGACCGTGATTGCCCTCATCGGCTTGAACGCCTATTGCAAACAATTGGTCGATGGCATGATTGTGACGGGAATGACAGACCAAGTCTCCTGGGGTTTGTACATCGCCAATTTCACTTTCTTGGTGGGCATGGCCGCGGCGGCTGCCATGATGGTTATTCCGGTCTATGTCTATCGCAAGCAAGCCTTGCACGACCTGGTGATCTTCGGCGAACTCCTAGCCGTTGCTGCTATTCTTATGTGCTTGGCTTTTGTCACTGTTGATCTAGGCCGCCCGGATCGCTTCATGCACTTGTTTCTGCGCTTCAACTTTCCGCTCTCCATGTTGACCTGGGATGTGGTGGTCTTGAACGTATATCTACTGCTCAACTTGCACATCTGCGGCTACTTGATTTGGTGCGCCTACAAAAAGCAGACACCAGGCAAGAAGTTCTACATGCCTTTTGTTTTCTTGGCGATATTTTGGGCGATTAGCATCCACACCGTCACTGCTTTTCTCTACGTCGGTTTGGGTGGACGTCCTTTCTGGAATGCCGCTATCATTGCGCCACGCTTCCTCGCTTCTGCCTTTGCGGCAGGCCCAGCGTTTATCATCTTGACGCTCCAATGCATCCGAAAATTCACGGACTACTCGGTCCCTGATGAAGCCCTGGCCTTGCTCAGGCGAATCGTGACCGTGGCTTTGACGATCAACGCCTTTCTCTTGGGCTGTGAGTTGTTCACGGAATTCTATACCGGTGCCGCGCACAACATATCAGCGAAGTACTTGTTCTTTGGGTTGCATGGACACAACGCGCTGGTTCCTTGGATTTGGAGCGCCATCGGCCTGAATGCCATCGCCCTTTTGATTCTCTACACGCCCGTTGTTGAGAAATTCGTTTGGCTCAACATTGCTTGCGTGGCCATGATTGTTGGCATTTGGATTGAAAAGGGCATGGGACTCATTATCCCGGCCTTTATTCCTTCGCCGCTCGGCGAAATCGTTGAGTATTCGCCAACCATCAATGAGATACTCGTTTGCCTAGGCATCTGGGCGTTTGGCCTACTCACATACACCATTTTAGTTCGCGTTACGATTCCCGTCCTCAGCGGGAAACTCACTTACGATCACAGCTATTCGTTGGATACGGTCGGTACTGGGGAGTCCGGCCATAAGTCAAAGGAGACTGTCTCATGAGAAATTTACCCCCGTGGACATCACGCGCATTGCTTTGTGTCTTCGTCGGACTCCTAACGGCCTCCATGGCCCATGCGCAAGCCATCGGCTTGCCGGAGATTTCGGCGAAATCAAAGGAATGTATCGAGTGTCACAAGAAGCAAAATGTTGGCATCTACCAACAGTGGGGCGAAAGTAAGCACTATCGCGCCAATGTCGGATGCTATGAATGTCATGCGGCCGAGAAATCGGACGTTGACGCTGTCAATCACTACAACCACACGATTGCGGTCATTGTCTCCCCCAAGGACTGTGCCCGCTGTCACGAAAAAGAAGTGAAGCAATTCTCCGGTTCGCACCACGCGAAAGCTGGTCGGATTCTCGGTTCTCTTGACAATGTCCTCGCGGAGGTTGTTGAGGGTAACCGTGATTTCATCACACCGGGTTTTCCTCATGGCAATTCAGCCGCTGCCGTCAATGGCTGTTGGCAATGTCATGGGTCGCAAATCAAGGTTCTTCCTGATGGCAAGCTCGATCCTGCAACCTATCCAAATAGCGGCATTGGCCGTTTGAATCCGGATGGTACTGAAGGATCATGCAACGCCTGTCACACACGCCACGCCTTTTCCGCGGCGCAAGCAAGGCATCCAGATACATGCGGCAAATGTCACCTCGGACCTGATCACCCCCAAAAGGAGATCTACGAGGAGTCGAAGCACGGTATCGCCTTCTTTTCCAACATTAGAAAGATGAACTTGGAGTCCAACAAATGGATCGTCGGTGAAGACTATTGGGCCGCTCCCACATGCGCGACTTGCCATATGTCTGCCACCAAGAACCAGTCGGTTACCCATGACATCGGTATGCGGATCAGTTGGAACAACAGACCCAAAATCTCGGTTCGCCCCGAGGTTGCGGATGCCAAGATGGGGCTTCCTGGCAAGGATGTTCCTTGGCAAGTTCGTCGTGCCAACATGAAGGATGTGTGCAGCAACTGTCACAACAAGAACTGGATTGATAACTTCTACATCCAGTACGACGGTCTCATCGAGATGTACAATGAGAAGTATGCCAAGCCAGGCATAGCTCTCTACGCCTTGGCCAAGCCGCTTAGGCCCTACAAGGCACCATTCTCTCACGAAATCGATTGGATCTGGTTCGAGCTTTGGCATCACGAAGGCCGGCGCGCGCGTCATGCTGCTTCGATGATGGCTCCTGATTATACCCACTGGCATGGCACCTATGATCTCGCCAAGACTTTCTACACCCATCTCATCCCTAGCTTGCGCCGTATGGTGAAAGAGGGCTTGGAGTCGAAAGACGACAAGAAGATTGCGATGGCCAAGAAATTGGACGCGAAGATTACCGAGGTCATGAATAGCAAGAATCACCAATGGGCGATCGACAAGCTCGATCCGAAAGAAAAAGCCAGAAGGGATGCAGCGCGGAAGGAATTCCAGAAGCGCTACAACAAGTGATGTTGATGGCTGAGTAAAGAAAGTGAGAGCTGTGAAATGAAGCGACACGAACCAACGGAAGAGGATGGGAAGATCGCTCTCCGCGACCACGTTGTGGAGAAGGCTCTGTCGGCACGAAAGCGTCACCCGCATCTTGGAAATGAGACACAGGTGACAGCATTTCTTCAGGATGAAGAATGCGTGCGTTTCGCTACCGAGTTGTCATTCGATCAATCTGCTCTCCAAGAAAGTGAGTTCGCTTGGGCGGAGTCCAAGGGTTCTGGGCCCAAAGACGGTTATCGTCTTCATGTTCACCCGAAGTTCCGTTCCGACCCCGTGCTTTCTTCACTCATTGCCTATCACGTCGCACGCATCAACTATGGCGACATTGTTACTTCCGAGGAGGCAGAGCTCTACGGCTCTGCTCTCCTTGGACTTTCTCGCGAGGACTACTACCAATCGTTGTGCCAGGCTGCCGATAGCCTTTCGACTTGCGGAGGCAGTCAATGAAGGCAGACAAAGAGATTCTTGCTGTCGTTGGTGCTTACGCGCGCATTGAACCTGGCTGCGCCACCGCAGTCCGAGCGACTGTGGATGCCTTGGCGGGTGTAGAGACTTTCGATCTCGGTGAGACGAACCGCATTGGCATCCTTATCGAAGCCGATGGCCCATCACAGGCAGAACACATACTAGGTTTGGTCGAAAACTCTCAGGGTGTCTGGGGTGTTTGGCCGGTCTCTGTCGAACTTGAAGAAGAACCAGACAATCTCGTTGAAGATGACAGCACCTTCGGCGTTGCCCCCGACTAAGAACACGGGGAAGGAGAGCATCATGGGAAATACACGCAGAGATTTCATGAAAGCTGCGGCAATGACGGCGGTTATTGCGAGCACGAGTAACCCTGCACTCGCCAAGGTATTCGAACGGCCTGGACCAATCACGTGGCACAAGTCGGTTTGTCGTTTTTGCGGCACCGGTTGCGGCGTCATGCTTGGCGTGAGAAATTACCGCATGGTTGCCTTGCGTGGAGATACGAAGCACCCGACGACTAAGGGCCTGGTCTGCGCCAAGTCACTTTTCTTGCCGAAAATTGTCCACTCAAAGGACCGGTTGACGACTCCGATGATCCGCAAGAACGGCAAACTTGAGCCCGCTACTTGGGACGAAGCCATGGCCTTGGTGGCGAAGAAGTTCGCCGACTCGATTAAGAAGAATGGGCCCAACTCCGTGGCCTATTACGGATCTGGGCAGGCCATGAGTGAGGAGAGCTATCTAGCTAACCGACTTTTTAAGGGTGGGATTGGCACCAACAACGTCGAAGGAAACCCGCGGCTTTGTATGGCCAGTGCGGTCGGCGGCTACGTCACAAGCTTCGGCAAAGACGAGCCGATGGGAAGCTATGACGACATTGAACACGCCAAGGTGTTTTTTCTCGTGGGCTCCAATACTGCCGAGTGCCACCCGGTTATTTTCGATCAAATTTTGGCGCGTAAACAACAGAACCGCGACGTTCTCGTCATCACCCTAGATCCGAGAAAAAGCCCCATCGACTCGATAGCCGATGTCCACCTTGACCCGATACCGGGATACGACCTAGGCGTTCTTCATGCCATGGCCTATTGCATCATTCGGGACAAGAAACACAACGCCTCTTTCATTGGCAAAAACGTGCAATTCAAGATCGTTAAGGGCAAGAAACCGACGAAAGTGAGCCTTGACGAGTACTTCAAGTGGTTAGAGAAGAACTACACGCCTAGGCAAGCCGAATTGCAATGCGGCGTCTCGGCCAAGAAGATTGAAGAGGCGGCAAAGATCTTTGCGCTTGGCCCGACGACGTCGTTTTGGACCATGGGGCTGAATCAACGAACGCGAGGCGTATGGGCCAACAATCTGATGCACAATTTGCACTTGATTACCGGCCAGATTGGCAAGCCAGGAGCCACGCCATTTTCCCTCACGGGACAACCCAACGCTTGTGGCGGAGTGCGGGACACCGGGTCGTTGTGCCACATTCTCCCTTATGGTCGTGTGGTCAAGAAAGCTAAGCATCGTGCTGAAATTGAGAAGATCTGGGGTGCCAAGCCGGGCACAATCCAGCCCAAGCCGGGCCTCAATACCATTGACATGTTTAGAGCGCTTGGACGAGATGAGATTCAAGCCATGTTGGTCTTGACCACCAACCCTGGGCAGAGTTTGCCGAACGTCTCTGTCTATCGTGACGCCATGGGCAAACCACGACCGAACAAGCCTTTTATCTGCGTTATCGATGGCTATCCCACGAGAACAACAGAGTTGGCAGACGTTGTGTTGCCCGCAGCCATCTGGTCTGAGAAGACTGGCGTCTTCGGCATGTCCGAACGAAGATATCAACTCCACCCCAAGGTCATATCTGCCCCGAAAGGTGCAAGGTCGGATTTCGACTTCTTGCTTGATTTTGCCGCTCGCCTCGAAAGCCATGGAGTCGTTCCCAAGGGCTACATTGCTGGGAAATTCAAGACGACAGATGACGTCTGGGAAGAAATGATGTTGGCGTCCAAGGAGACGGCCTACGACTTCCGAGGCATCACCCGCGATCGTCTGTGGAAAGAACGAGGTGTGCGTTGGCCAGCTCCGACTCCTGATCACCCTGGAACTTCGATGCGATTTGTCAAAGGCGAAGACCCCTGCCTTGATGCCGGGCCCTATGCCGATCAGTCTCTCAAGAAGGGAGACATCAAGTTCTATGCTGCACCAGACCATCGGGCCACTGTTTGGCTGCGCCCTGCTTTGGGACCGGCGGAGCCAGTGGATGAAACCTATCCATTTGTGTTGTCAACCGGGAGAGTCCTGGAACACTGGCATACAGGCACGATGACCATGAAAGCGCGAGAGCTCAAGCGCGCCTACCCGGAGTGTTTTGTTGAAATCAATCCCACTGACGCCAAGAAACTTGGCATCAAGTCCGGTCGAAAAATCAAAATCACTTCGAGGCGCGGCGTGGCCATCATCAAAGCCCGTGTCATGGAAGGCCCTCGCCAAGGCATGGTCTTTGTGCCCATGCACTGGGACGATGCGAATAG
>JAJRYU010000620.1 GCA_024275615.1 Planctomycetota bacterium | reverse complement strand
CCTCGACGAACGTCCAGGTCCTGCTTGAATATGACCATTTCTTTAGAGACCTCACGAGCACGATGTCTGTTGAGGTTTTTGATGGAACGGTTTGGAATATTGCCCAAACTGTGACGGGGGCCGATGTGGGTACCCAGATCACGCCTAATTCAGAGTCGTTTGATGTCACTGCCATGGCTGGGGCCGCAACAAATGCACAGGTGCGCTATGTCTACACCGCTCAGTGGGACTGGTGGTGGCTTGTGGACAATGTTCGCGTCTATGAACCGCCAACAGTTGACCTCAGGATGATCTCCATTGATGCACCCGTCGCCAATTCCAATGCCTGCATCAACTCCTTCAACTCAGCAGAGACTGTGAGTGTCACCATGGTCACCGATGGTTCGCTGACTCTTCCTGCAGGCACGTTCATTCAAATGGATCTGTACATCAATGGTGTGATTTCCGTGAGCGACTTTCTGTTCACGTCAAGCGCGATTACGCAAGGCTCTCTGATTCCTTTTACCTTCACCAATACCATTGACCTTTCCCAACCGGGGAACAATACGCTCACGGTGACGGCGACTCTCGCAGGTGACCAGGACACAGCAAACGATTCCCAGACCTTGCTTCTTCATGAGACGCTCCAGAGCGTCGGCTACACCGAGAATTTTGATCAACTGGCTGCCAATAATGGTGGATTTACGCCAACGATTTTTGATGTGCCACCAGGATTCAGCAATGACCCCTTCGATGGTGCAAGTGTCGCCGGGAATATCATTTCCGGGTGGGCCCCTCAAAGTGTTCCCAGCCTTGGGGGAGCTCAAGCCGATCACACCCAAGGCCCTGGTGGCAGCGGCAACTACATGTTTATTGAAGACTCTCAGAATCAACCAGGGTCTATCTCGTTGATCTCACCCTGCCTGAACACAGTCACGGCGTCTTTTCAACCGGCGATCAGCTTTTGGTATGTGAGCCCAGCCAGCCCTGGAGCGAGCGACGACAACTTGTTGAGCATCGATGTGATCGATGAGACGGCAGGTCAAGTCGTGACTATGCAAGTGTCCACCTTCATGGGCAACGGCAATAGTGATTGGACCAGACGTGTCGTCGACCTGTCGGCATTCCTCCCCAATATCGTCAGAGTCGTATTTAGGACAAACAACGACAATGCCGCAGTTTCGGACGATGTAGCCATCGACGATTTTGCCTTCATTGACCAACTACCAACGCCTGGGCAACCACCCGTTCCTGGCCTTGCCGTTCTTGACATCAACAATTCAGTGAACGTGAATTCGGACCCGATCAGTTTCGGCCTCAATGGGCCTTACTTCACAACGGTGACTGCCGGAGACACGTTGTTGTTCACGATGTCGGGTGAGAACTTGCAGCCCATCATCTTGTTTGCTGGTACTCTCAATCCGGCGATCGCGTCCTATACGGGCATTGGTTCTATCGACGTTGGTGGGGCAATTGACCCCTCCACAGGGTTGCCGACAGGGCTTGTACTCTTAGCTGACGGTACAGCGCTCGGCGGTTTCAATCCGTTCTTCGTAATATCTGCCACCGGTACGACGAATGTCGGGTTTACCGTCCCGAATTTGCCGATCGGTGTCTTGAGCGCATTCCAATGCGCCATGGTGACATCGACGGCGTCCGGTATCGCACTGTCAAACTCTGTTGAAGTTTCAGTGATGTAGAATACTCAAGACCCAATGACAGGAGGGCGACGATCGTGCATCGTCGCCCTTTTCTCATTCTGCAAGGTCGCGCGTGTTGCGATCGCCATTCTTAGGCGAATTGAACGCTATAGATCGGCGGCAGGTGATTGGCAAGAGTGAGCCAAGTATTTCCACGGTCTTCACTCACCCACAATGAACCCGTGGTGCTGCCAAATGCTAGTCTTTCTCCCCTGCCATCAATATCAAAAGCATGGCGGTAGACGATGTCGTAGGCGTTTTCCTGCGGAAGCCCCAAGGAGAGGGTCTCAAACGTCTCTCCGCTATCTTGTGTTCGGTTTACGACGATGTGGCCATCGACAGGATAGCGCTTTTCGTCCTTGATCGCGGGAATGAACCACGCGCATTTCGGATCGTTCGGGTGGACAACCACCGCGAAGCCAAACGCGGACGGGCTCACATTCTCGATCTCTTGCCAGGAGTCCCCGTAATTCTGGGTCAAGAAAATGCCATTATGATGTTGACACCACATGGTCTGGGGCGCAGCCGAACAAGCGACAATCCTGTGGGGGTCTTGCACGACCGGATCATAGGCTTGGTCAGGAGGCATGTATTCGGCGCGCATGCCATCGGCGCGACATGTCCATGTCTTGCCGCCGTCGACAGTAACCCAAACGCCACCACATGAAACTCCAAGGGTGATTCGGTCCGCGTTAGTAGGATCAACGATGATCGAGTGAATTCCCGGGTAGTCAGCGCCGCCTCCAAACCAACGTGATCGGTCCGGATGTGACCACAAGGAATCAACGATTTCCCAATTTGCGCCGTCGTCTTCGGAAACGAACAAACCGCCGGGGATGGTCCCACACCAAAGTCTTCCGCCTCCTTCGGCGAAAGCCCAGATCTTCTTGAGGGACCAGGGGATGGGTTCTCGTTGTACCGGGTCGACGTCTTCTTTGGTCCCACTTGGTTTCGGCGGATAGGTGGGACAAGCGGCTTCATGCCACGACTTGCCGGCGTCGTCCGAACGATGGACTTTGCATCCAAAGTGTCCGAGGTCGAGACCAGCCCATATTGTCTCACCGCCATTTCGCGTCATCGTGATGGTCACAGGATCGCCCAAAAAATCTGATTGGCTCAGTGCCCAACGGGATTGTTCACGGTCAAAAGTGAAGAGACCCTTCCTCGTGGAAACTAAGATTCTATCGCTCATGCTATCCTCCTGAGAGCGCCTGGAAGACGAAGACCTCGCTCTCCGCACGAAGAGGGTCGAGAAAGCCTACTCGGTCCACAACGTGCTCGCCGTCTAAGAAAATGACCACGTGTTGACGCAAGCAGCCTTGGTCGTCGACAACATATTTCTTCACTCTTGGGTGCATATCAAAGTAAGAGCGCAGAAGATCTCGCAAACATGTTGCGGCGATGACCGCTTCTGGGCAATCAACGTGTCTCTTGAGGTTGCTAGTGAAGCTGATGTGCGCCATGACATCCCTTCTTTCGTGGACTACAATCATTGCCATGGATGTTGTCGGAGGATTGTAAGTCGAGTTGCCAAGAAATGCGAGTTTCATTGTCGGCGGTCGACCCAAGTTATAACGAGGTCGCCTTCGGTTTCGCGATGCATATCTTCAGGTTCGTGCCAGTATTGGCTTGCCCGAATTCGATCGTCAAACGGTTTTGGAGCGATAAGTGCGAATCTCGTTTGAGGAAACTCACCCTCATTCCATAATTCGAAGAGATGAACAACTTGGTCTGTAGACCGAATGCCGTCGATGGGCCACCCGGAAAGGTAAAACGTCATTGGCGAGATATCGCCGACGATTACGACGAGGCTGTTAGCACCCAAACTTGAATTGAGGGAATCCGCGATGATCTTGCCACGCCCCTGGTACTCGGCCGAGATGCGTTTCATGGTGACGCCTGTTCCATGATACATGAATCCGAGAATCAGCATTACCGCAAAGACCCTCTGTCGATTCCAGATGAGAGTGAGCACTTTCGCACCACTGAGCGTTGCGCAAACGACAAGGCTGTACCACCAAAAGTCGTGGTAGTGTGCTTGGATGGGGAATGCCAACATCTTGCCAAAGGCGGCCATGAAAAACGCGAGATTGAGAGCATCGAGACGATCCATGCGGCCCATGGCGACGCGAAGACCACTGCAGAAAACGCCAACAATGACTACGGCCGCACCTGGCCAAGTCAGGGTTGAACCCCAATGTGCCACCTGCTCGTGCCAGAACCCTGGAAAAGAAAAAGTGTCGACCAACATGGCGACACCACCGACACGCTGAAGCTCAGCAATGGCCAGATATAGGTCTCCTAACCAATATGTGAGCATCAGGATGTGTGCCAAGAAACCCAAGGAGAGCGAAAGAAGGCTGACCCAAAAAGGCCGCCAGGCGCTCCCCAATCTCTCCTTGCCGACAAGGATGACTCCAGGGAGATAGAAAAGAGCTGCCCAATCGGTGAAGGCGGCGAGAAAGAAAAAGGCTGCCATGGGCAGCCACGATGTCCATGAGACTCTCAGGCTCTTAGGGCACCTATAAAAACCTAGGAGGCCGAAAGCTAGGAGTGGCGGAGCATAGGACGCGCTCATTCCATGGTGAAGAGTCACTGGAAGAGCCAAGAAAATACCACCTGCGAATAAGGTTGCACTGCTACCCCAAGTGCGACCACACAAGACCAAGAG
Source organism: Planctomycetota bacterium (assembly GCA_024275615.1). GTDB lineage: Bacteria > Planctomycetota > DRQF01 > S139-23. The sequence continues at coordinate 1,713 of JAJRYU010000620.1, read as the reverse complement.
TGCGATCAAGCTCGTCAGAGTAAATACCAACCCCATGATTCGAAACGTCGATTCATGGAAGCCAAGGATCTTCACGAAGAGTCGGAGGATGTAGTGGGCTAGTGGCGGATGGTTGGCATAGATCTTTCCACTAACTGGGGTCGTGGGGATTGGCGTTAGGATCGGCCGCCCGGCAACTTCAATGCAACCGTTCTTTAGCCAACCCCGTTGGATGCCCGCATAGTATCGGCCATCCAACATGCTCTCGTGGCCGCCGTCAAACTCCAAATTCAGAATAGGAAGAAAACGACCGATACAAGCAACCGCAGCAACCAAGCAAATCAAAAAAATGATTCTTGGTCTTGTCGGCGTACCCGTTAGGGAATCGTCCTCGTTTGACGTGGTGTGGGAGGCGTTGGTTGACAATCTATGGTTTCTTCTCACGAGCTTTCCGTCGCTGTTTTCTCTTAGCGAGATGGGGTAAGAAGAAGAGGTAGATTCCCGTTCCCCACAACAACACGAGAACAAATGCGCTGGGCAAGAAAACAGTCAGCTTGACGCCAAAGAAGGAGCCGTCATGAATGTCCTCGATGATATCAGAGCGGCGGTAACTTTCCTGAAGGATCTCCCTTGTCGCCAAGTCGATTTGCACTTCCCAGTGGTTCTTGGCGCGGACTTTTACCATTCCCTTGTTTGGTCTGACATCGAGACGATCGATGTCGGACCAGTCAGCGATGTCGGCGAATTCGGCTTTCTTCGCCGCGTCAAGCACGTCGTCGAAAGTGCCAGTTGGAATGGTCTGACTGGCTTTTTGCGTTGGTGGCTGAATCCAATCACTGTTCTTCTTGAATTGCAGCAACAGTCCGGTTGCAACGACGATTAAGACAGGAATCGCCGTCAAAATGGCTCCCCATCGGTGCAACCGACGATTCAAGAGGCTTGCGCGCATATGGCTTTTCCCAGGTCAGATTGACTCTCAAGTCTGGCGATTCTCCCGATCGCGCCCAGATTCCACCAAATGGGGCGGATAAATCAATGGTATGGCAAACATTTCGTTGACCTCAAGGCCTTGCGCGTATGGAATGGTTGGTCCGGACTAACTCCTTTGATCTGCAATTCGGATTCTCACTATGAAAAAAACGCTGTCATTATTACTTTGTGCGGTCGCACTCTATTCCCTCTCAATTCCTGCTTTGGCACAAGAGCCGGCGACCTCGCCAACCAAGAAGGCTAGAAAGAAAGTCGCTTCAACTCCTCTGACTCCCAAGTCCATCGAATCTATGACTTGGCGGAGTATCGGTCCAGCCGTGATGGGAGGGCGAATTACCTCCTTAGCGGTCAATGAGTCCGACACCAATATGTGGTGGGCGGGTACGGCGTCTGGTGGTCTTCTGAAGACCGTCAATAACGGCACCACATTTGAACATCAGTTTCAGAATGAAGCGCGCAGCTCGATCGGCGATGTGGCCGTCGCACGTTCCAATCCAGAAATCGTATGGGTGGGTACCGGCGAAGCGAATCCTCGCAACTCTGTGTCCTGGGGCAATGGTGTCTATAAGTCCGTTGACGGTGGCAAATCTTGGCAGCACAAAGGGCTGGATGGCACGTTTCAGATTAGTTCCGTACGTATCCACCCAACCGATCCCAATATCGTCTATGTCGGTGCACTTGGCCGGCTTTGGGGCCCGAACGAAGAGCGCGGTCTCTTTAAGACAACCGATGGTGGTGAAACCT
>JAJRYU010000619.1 GCA_024275615.1 Planctomycetota bacterium | reverse complement strand
CGGCCTTCGCCGCGGCCATTAAAACTCAAGGCAAGGCGCGCCTCGTGTGGAGGCAAGGAAGAAACAACGTCCCTGGCGAAAGGCCGCCCCATGAAAATCCCTCGTGCTAACTCTTCCATGCGAGCTTGAAGGGCCACAAGTTCATCAAGGACTTGCTCCCGGTTTGGCCGCGATTTTCCTTTGCTTGGTCGGTTCATGGGGCGAATCCTACTGATCTCTGCGCAAAAGGCGACCGTGGAGTATGACGCTGGGTACTGCTAACATGCGCCCTTGATATCCCAACCATGCCAAATGTGGCATCTTGTTCTGGGAAAAGGACTTGGGTCGACGCCAGGCATCAAAGCCCAGGCGAGTTGAAAAGGAGCGGGATGTGACTGAGATCCCCAAAAAGTACAAACACGCCGATGCCGAAGAAAAATGGCGCAGCGCGTGGCAAGAAAGTGGCCTCTACACTTGGGATTCCACCAAGAGCCGAGAAGAGACTTTCGTCGTCGATACGCCGCCGCCGACGATCTCTGGCTCGCTGCATATCGGCCACGTTTTCAGTTACACCCACCAAGACCTCATCGTCCGCTATCAGCGCATGAAAGGCATGAATATCTCCTACCCCATGGGTTGGGATGACAATGGCTTGCCAACGGAGCGTCGTGTCCAGAACATCTTCGGCATCCGCTGTGAACCTAAGCTCCCTTATGACCCAGATTGGCAACCGCGCCGAGACAAGGGCAAGAAAGATCCGATTGAGGAGATCTCGCGGCAAAACTTTATCGAAGCTTGTGCCATCATCACTCAAGAAGACGAAAAAGTTTTTGAGGAACTTTGGCGGCGCATGGGGCTTTCTATCGACTGGTCGCAGCAATACGCCACGATCGATGAGAACAGTCGCCGGACTTCCCAAGTATCATTCTTGGAACTGATGAAAAAGGACATGGTTTATAGCACTGAAGCCCCCACTATGTGGGACATCGACTTCAAGACCGCCGTCGCCCAGGCAGAAGTGGAAGACAAAGAACGCCCTGGCCTCATGCACGAGGTGCGTTTTGGCATCAAAGACGGTGGCGAGTTTTCCATTTCTACAACCCGGCCAGAGTTGCTCCCTGCCTGTATTGCTGTCGTGGCTCATCCCGATGACGAACGATTCAAGCCCCTCTTTGGCAAGACAGCTATCACTCCGCTCTTTCATGCCGAAGTGCCTATCCTTGCCGCTAGTCATGCCGACCCAGAGAAAGGCACCGGCATTCTCATGGTGTGTACCTTCGGAGACGCCAATGACGTTGACTGGTGGAAGCAATCGAAGTTGCCCGTCAAGCAAATCATCGGCCTGAACGGCCGCCTTGTGGATGTGAGATTTGGCAAGACACCCTTTCAATCAAACAACCCAGAGATTGCCAATACAGCTTACGGCGAATTGAACGGCCTCTACGCCAAACAAGCCAAGAAGAAGATTGCTGAGCTCTTGGCCGCGCCGGGCACGGGTCCTCATGGTGAAGGCTCTGCTCTTGTGGGTGAACCAGAGACGATCTCTCACCCGGTCAAGTTCTATGAGAAAGGCGACCGCCCTCTTGAATTCGTGGCCACACGACAGTGGTTCACCAAAGTTCTTGAACACAAAGAGAAACTTCTGGCCCAAGGTGCCAAGATTGCTTGGCACCCCAAATTCATGCGTAGCCGTTATGACAGCTGGGTCGACGGGCTCAATCAAGATTGGTGCATTTCCAGACAACGCTATTTCGGCGTACCTTTCCCAGTTTGGTACCCGGTGAAGGAAAACGGCCTCACGGACTATGAAAGCCCCATTTTTGCCGATGTCGACCAATTGCCCATTGATCCCATGGCCACAGCACCTCGTGGCTTCGACGAAGCGCAGCGTGACCAACCTGGTGGATTCCGAGCCGATCCGGACGTCATGGATACTTGGGCAACAAGTAGTTTGACGCCGCAAATCGCCAGCAAGTGGGCAACAGACAAGGAGAGGCATCAGAAGCTCTTCCCTATGGATGTACGCCCCCAGAGTCACGAAATTATCCGCACCTGGGCTTTCTACACCATAGTCAAGGCCTGGATGCATGAAGATGAAATCCCCTGGCGCAACATCACCATCAGCGGCTGGATCTTGGATCCAGACCGCAAGAAAATGAGCAAATCGAAAGGCAACGTTGTGACACCAGGACATCTTCTCGATGAACACAGTGTTGACGGCGTGCGCTACTGGACTGCAAGAGCAAGATTGGGCTCTGACACGGAATTTGATCCAACGGTTTTCAAAGTTGGAAAACGTTTGGCCAACAAAGTTTTCAACGCCAGTAGGTTCGTCTTTTCACAGATCGACCGGGCTTTGGAATCAAGCGCGATGCCGGGCCACGGTGAAATCACTGAAGCTCTCGACTTGGCGCTGATCGCCAAAATAAAGACCGTTGTCCAACAGGCCACCGATGCTTTTGAACGCTTCGACTACGCCGCTGCTTTGCAGGGCGCCGAAGAGAGTTTTTGGCAGTTCTGCGATCATTATGTCGAGCTGGTCAAGACGCGGTCCTACGCCGACGACGACACACCGGGAAGACGTTCTGCTCTAGCGGCTTTGCAACTGGGACTCAGCGTTCACTTGAGACTCTTGGCCCCTTTTCTTCCCTACGTCACGGAAGAAGTTTGGTCCTGGCGCTTAAAGGGTAAAGGCCGTCTCGCGTCCATCCATTCAAGCCCCTGGCCCACATCCAAGGAATTCGAGGGCGTCGCGACTACGGTTCCCATTGAAGCATTTACCGCCGCCATCGAGGTGACGTCGAAAATCCGTGGCGCCAAATCGGAAGCTCAAAAAAGCCTCCGTTGGCCAGTCGCGGCCTTGTCATTGACGGCGCCGAAAGACGCCCTGGGCGCCATCATGTTGGTCATGACCGACGTCTTGACCGCGGGCAACGTGAGCGCCGGTGGTCTCACAACCACGGAAGCAGACGCCCCGGAAGGCGAACGCCTTGGGGTTGTTGTGACTTTGGGGAAAGAAGAAGAAACGCCGAACTGACGTTCGGCGTTCCCAGCTGAGGGCCGATTGTGAACCCAACTCTTGGGGGTAGGGTTTACTTTTCTTGCCCGGGTGACGCAACGACCTTTTCTGCCGGTTCCCCCGTCTTGCCGGCTTCAATCGTCTTTTTCTTGGCGACTTTTTCGGCGGCGAGTTCGGCCAAAGTCTCCGGTGGCAAAAAGCGCAACTTCTCTTTGTCCCGTTCGATGAAAGGCACACCATTTTCCATCCATGCAGGCATCGGTGCGCCGCGCAAATGGTAATCAAAGTACTGCTGCATTCTCTTGGTCCAATCCATTTGATTGGCACGACGGCGCAAGCCATGGCCAGCCTGGGCTACACCTCCGGCGGCGGCGGCTCCGACGACGCCCTGGAGACCGAGCGCTTCCGCGCCGACCTGTCCGCCTTCCTGCGCCTGCAAGAGCCGCGCGCGGAGGCGGGCGGCGAGG
>JAJRYU010000618.1 GCA_024275615.1 Planctomycetota bacterium | reverse complement strand
GGCCTGTCCAAGGGCGGTCACTTCGACGCAGGCGGGGTCCAAAAAGATATTTGTTTTAAGTATATGAAATATATGGACGATTAGAAGTCTTGCCGATGTCCACTCAGCTTCACAGGACTGCTAACGCAATAGAAATGCCAAACAGGTTTCTCAAAAATCGATCGAACAAGTTTCGCCTTGCGCTCTACCCCATTGCGCTCGTGGTTCTCCTTGCCTTGGTGTATGCCGGGTGGATTCGCGAACCGGAACCGGACGTCGACTCGAAACTCTCCAGTGCGAGCATGTTAGCTCAAGTGGGTGCTTTCGAAGATGCTGAAGCTCAGCTCGAAGGAGTTTTTGCCCTCGAACCCAACAATCGCCATGCCTGGTTGATCCAGGGATTGATCGATGAACGGCGCGGTAATAACGCCGCAGCGGTGCGCAGTTATCGCGCTGCACTTCGGGTCACTCCTGAAGACAAGGTGGCGCGTGACATCAGGTTTTCCATTACCGACATCCTGCGACGCATGAAGAATTTCGACGCCGCTCGAATGGAGTTGGACAAGTTGGAGCAGGACACAGGCGAGTTGGCATCGATTCATCGTCTACGGGGCCTGATCGCTTGGGGAAGCGAGGACTATGCGTCAGCTCGCACGTTTTTCACGAAGGCGAAGCTCCTTGAGCCCGACAACAAAGAGCTTGATGCTCTGAACGCTGGAATCTTGATTGACGAGAAGAAGCGCGATGAGGCTTTGGCTGTTCTCAAGGTCATTCCGCCAGAAGAGTCTTCGGCTTGGCCCTACTGGCAAACTCTAGCCCGCTCCTGCATGGAGGCGGGTGACGATCTTGGCGCCAAGATGGCGCTGACGAAATATGTCCAACTGGATCAACGCGGCAAGGGTCGGCTCAAGAACGATGAGTTCTGGAATGAGCATGCCGAAGCTGCGGGTCTGAACGAATTGTTGGGCGATTGACGAAACAACCGCGGTCCCAAACATCGGTGTCAAAACACCGATGTCTTGGCTCGCGGCGGTGAGCATGAGGTTTGGCGACGACGAGGTCTTTGGCCTTGCACCGCAGAATTCTCATGCACGGACCCGAGATCTCGGCGACGGAGTGTGTACTTCGCACCGCATGGATCTTGGCAAACAAGGTTGCTGAGCGTTTTTTCGCGCTGAGCGGAAAAAGGAGATTCACATTATGGTGAAGTCCAATAACCAGGGTTTTACACTCATTGAACTTATGATTGTGGTGGCCATCATCGCAATCATCGCGGCTATTGCCGTACCTAACTTGTTGAGCGCTCGTCTTGCGGCCAACGAGTCCAACGCTATTGCTACATTGCGGCAATTGGTGTCTTCACAGGCACAATTCCAGCAAGGTGGCGCTATGGATGCCGATGCTGATGGCACCGGCGAGTATGGCTTCTTTGGTGATCTTTCTGGTTTCTACCAGTTGGATTCCCATGGCGGTCCTGCCAACGTCAACACACTCAATCCACCTGTCTTGGCCGCTTCCTTCCGTAACATTGCTGCTACTGGTGAAGTGGGTAAGGGCGGCTATTTCTTCCAGATCTTCCTGCCAACTTTTGCTGGCGCGAGCGTGAGCGAATTGGGTGTTGCGGCTGCGGGTTCGGCACTTGTTGTTGCCGATGCCAACGCCTGCGAACTTGCTTGGTGCGCTTATGCATGGCCTGCGGATTTTCAGAACACAGGTAACCGTGCTTTCTTCGTCAACCAGGCTGGTGAAATCATGTTCACCAACCAGGCCGTGGGTGCTGCCGCTGGTACCGCCTACGACGGTATCGTCACAAGGCCTGCCGCTGAAGATGCGTTTATCCAGGGTACAGCCGCTGGTGACATCACAGCAAACACCTCTCCTGGCGTCATCGCTGCTGGTGGTGAAGTTTGGGTGACTCTTCAGTAGAGTGAAACCTCAGTTCGGCATCCTCCTGCCTTTGGCACAGGGTCTGAGCTAAGACAAATGAGAACGCGCCTCCGATTTCGGAGGCGCGTTTTTTTTCGGTTCCTGTCTCGTCGTCCCAGCGAGCGCCGCGCAAGACTCATGTTCCTCAATAGCCTATGTCCTACTGACTAACTTGGCGTGCTATCAGGAAGTTCGAAGAGTCGTTTGGTGTTGGCAGATGTCTTGGTCATGGTTTCGGCCAAGGTCCAACCACGTAGTTCAGCGACTTTTTCCGCCACTTCTCTTACTAAGGCGGGTTCGTTCCTCTTGCCACGATGCGATTGCGGCGGCAAAAACGGGCAATCCGTTTCAATGTGAAAGCGATCGCTTGGAACCGCGCGGCAAACGTCTCGCAACTCCTCAGAACGCTTGTAGGTCAATGGACCTGCGAAAGAAACGTCGAACCCCAAGTCAATCGTCTTTTCCATTTGCGCCACACCCCCTGAGAAACAGTGCATGACTCCACGGAGCCCAGGATCCTGGGCGGTGAGGATGTCCAAAAAGTCATCGACCGAATCTCGGGTGTGAATAACCAGGGGCAAATCATGGGTTCGCGCCAAGTCGAAGTGACGCAGAAGAGCAATCTGTTGTTCTTTGGGACTCGTATCATCCCAGTAGTAATCCAACCCCGTTTCCCCGACGGCGACAACGCAATCTTTTTTTAGGAAACCATTCAGGCTATCCCAGTCGTCTTCAGTGAGGCCAGAGAGATTGTTGGGATGGAAGCCAGCGGTGGCATAGACCGATTCTTCAACGGCGGCCATGGCCATAGCTTTTTGGCAAGTTTCGATGTCGATACCCACGACAAGAAAACTCTCCACACCGGCTTTTCTGGCTCGTTCCATGACGAGATCTCGGTCGCTGTCGAACTTCTCCCAGTAGAGGTGCGTGTGGCTGTCAATCATGAAGGGATGATATGCGACTGTCTTGATATTGCCAATGCAGTGTCAGGTTAATCTCAACACCCCAACGGGGACTGGCTCGACCATCATATCCAGACTTTGGGCCGCGTTTGGGGAGTTGAGATTAACCTGACACCCTAGCGTGGACACACCTTGCTTGGAGCGATAATATCGGTTGTTCACAGATCGCAGAGAGAGACAATTTCTTATGGCTGAAAACAGCAAACTTCCTATCGCGATTCTGAGCATTGTCACCGTAGTTTGCCTCGGGGGTAGCGCTGTTCTTTGGGTGAAATGGAGAACATTAGAACGTGACCTAAAGAGTGAAGTGCGAGTGAGCAAAGTTGAGGTTGATCGTCTGAAAACGAAACTCAAGCTGGCACAAGCGACTGCTCTAGAAGCAATAAGACCCCTTGAGGTTGAGACTGCAGTGGTGAGCGAAAGCGAGTTCGAGAGTTTGCGGGTCAGATTGCGGCAGACCGAGGGCGAGCTCAAGAAATTGAAAGAAAAATCGGCACGTTTGGAGCTTCGAACGAAGAGGCAGCAAGAGGGCATGAAAGCGGCGGCCGGTTTGCAAGGCAAGATGCGCGAGGAAATCGCCGCGACAAAAAAAGACAACCAGTTGCTCAAGACTGCCCGAGATGTTGCGAAGAGAGAAGTAGACGCTCTCAAGCGAACTGTAAAAAACCTGCAAGCCCAACTTGCGCAGCTAAAAAAGCTAAGGGTTCCCAAGACCAAACAATCCAAACTCGGTGGGAAACCTGCGAGCAATCCGATATTTCATGAAGATGGCGGCAGCGACAAGAAGAACCAGTCCCAGCTCGGTCGTAGGCCGCCAAGGAAAACCGCCGCCTTGGAGTCGGCGCGGCTCGCCAAGAAATCTGTGGCTGTTGATACCGAAGATATGACACTAAAGCGTTGGTTGGCAGGGAAGATGGCCATACACCCGACGTTGACACCAAGAGACTTGGCGAACATCGTGAGCCATGATGCCAATGTCGCGGCTGCCGTTTCAGAACTAATGGGTGATCCTCAATTGGCGCCCTCAGCACTGAACTTCGCTAGAGCCATGAAGTGGTGGACCCTAGAGCGTGTTATCTCTCGGGCTGAATCCGGCTTGCCCTCAAATCCGGACGTGGTTCGGGCCTTGGGGGCCCTTTTGGCCGGCAAGGCAGCCGAAGAGAAGATACCTATCATTGATCTTCGTTTTACCGAAGGACTGTTGGGAGTGGCCTACTTGCGACAGCTTGCCAGTTTGCCTTCGTCAGAGGTACCGCTCTCGTTCTTTGTTGATCTCATTCACGCTGATGACAAAGATGTGGCTCTTCAAGCACACCGAGCTCTCTTGGACCCCAAGAGAGAAAGGGAAATCGTGGCCTTGATACTCGCGCGCCGTGCCGAGAAAAATCCGCTGCCCGTCGACTTGGAGGAGGTTGTGTGGCAGCGACTTGGATCGACGGCAGCCACAGCGGTAGCCCTTGCTCTTTTCGACCCTGAGTTGAATACGATTTTCCAAAAACGAATCTTGGGTTGGGCTGAAGGTAAGGATGAAAACTTGCAACGTCGAGTTGCTATGGAGACTCTTGCTCTCACCGTAAGAGGACCCCAAGATGCCAAAGTCGCTTGGGGCAAGATTTGGCAAAACCTATGGCCAGAAGCTGGAATGGGGGGCGCCGCTCTTCTCTCGTTTCTTGAAGCAAGGGAAGGCGGACTCCAGGAGATGATGAGTGTCTTGGTCTCTCCTGCTTTTGGTTGTTCGCCGGCGGAGAATTTAATTACTGCAACTCGCAAACAGCAAATGAGTTGCGCCAAGCAAGTCTATGACGAGACGATGTCGCAGGACGCCAAGGATCAACTTTATTTGAACATGCTACCTTCCCAGCAGCCTCTCTTCATACCGTTGATGGAAAATGCCTTGTCCTCACTTTCGCCTGTGCCTGCTTTGGACGTGGCGTCCCGTCTCTTTGCTCACAAACGCGCAGCCGGGCGTGCTTGGTTTCAAGACAGCATCGATCACGATTTCGATCGACGGATGCGAACAGTGGAACGCCTTTTTGACTTAGCTATTCCCGAGGCCTATGAAGTGGCTCGATCTATTGTTGAACACGGTGACGAGCGCACAACCTACCGTTTGGTTGAGTTGGGCTGGGAGCGCAACGTTCCCATGCCTCAGGCTGACATCGAGAAGTTACTTCGGTCCGAGTTTCTCGATCCTGTGCGCATGGATGTGTTTATGGCCTACTTCCGCCGCTGCGTTGGCACAAAGTTGAATAGCCTTGCAACGGAGGCCTTGTTTGATCCTCGAGTCAGGCGTCCCGAGACACTCTTGGACTATCTCTCAACAGAGCCCAACCAAAAACTGCTCCCGCTCTTTCTGCGTTATCTTGAGTCGGAGCGCTATCGAGTCCGTGAGTCGGCGCTTCGGGCGTTGCGGCGTCTTGATCTAAAAAGCGAGGTTGGTCGTTTGATGACTCTGATAAACGATCCCAATAAGATGGTGCGATTGCAGTTGGCGCATTGTTTAGGCGCATTAGGAGGAGACGCTGTTGCCAGGGGGGGCCTTCTTGTCTTGTGTCGAGATGAGAGTGCCTTCGTCAGGGAGGCCGCGGTGACGGCCCTGGCCAATCACACAAAAGGCAAACTTCTCCCTGCTTTACGCTTTGCTCTTGGAGATCATGTCAAAGACGTTGCTGTTGCCGCGGCCGAATCGCTCATTCGAATTGGTAGTCATGATCAAGGTGCTTACGATCTTCTGTTTCGTTCGGTGGAGGATAGGTGGCTTGGGCCTGGAGCTCGGAAATTCCTGAAGAATGAACTCAAGGTCGATTTTGCCACCCGTGATGAATGGCGTAGCTGGTGGGCCTTGAATGGCCACAACTAACGGCATGGGATAGTAGAAGATGCCAAGCTGAGGACGTCGGCGCTCCCAGCTTGGCTTTAGGTGTTTTTTCTTGGCTAGGTGAGCCGCGGGAGAAGAAGATGCCGGCGGGACGTCCCAGCCCGGCATCTTCTCTCTGGCACTACATGCCCATGTACTTGGGGCCCCCAGCGTCCGCTGGCACAGTCCAGGTTATGACCTGGTAGGGGTCCATTACGTCACAGGTTTTGCAGTGGACACAATTTGAGAAGTTGATTTGCATCTTCTTCGTGCCGTTGTTTCCAGCCACCATTTCGTAGACCGCCGCTGGGCAGAATTGCTCGCAAGGATTGCCAAACTCCTCAGTGCACCGCGTGGCGCAAATGTCGGTATCAGAAATCTTGAGATGACTGGGTTGGTGCTCTTCGTGAATGGCACCAGCGTTGTAGACACTGGTGACTTTGTCAAACGTCAGCTTGCCGTCGAAAGACTCAGCAGGGGGTGCCCAATGGGCGTGCTCCATCGTTTGATAGTCCGGCTTGAGAGGCACACGATCTTTGAGAATCTTGCCTCCCAAAATCTTCGCCAAAGTACCCAAGATGCCGCCCACCCAGAAACCGTGGTGGAAGTAAGCGCGCCAGTTGCGAGTCTCATATAGCTCTTTGTAGAGCCAACTCTGACGAAAAAGAGTCTCATAGGATGCCAGTTGGCTCTCATCAAAACGATCGACGGCAATTGCGTCCAACAAGGTGTCGGCTGCAAGCATCCCTGATTTCATGGCAGTATGAATGCCCTTCAATCGAGAAATGTTGAGCAAGCTCGCGCTGTCGCCAATAATCAAGAAACCGTTACCGTACGACCGCGGTCTGGACCAATAGCCACCTTCAGGGACGGTTTTTGCCCCGGCCTTGACCAAGGTAGCACCATCAAGCAATTCCTTGAGTTTGGGATGGGTTTTCCATTTTTGCATCACAGCGTGTGGATCAAAAACGGGGTCACCCGTATCCAAGGCCGACACAAAACCGATGGAAATCCGGGTCTCGGACATGGCGTACATCCAAGAGCCGCCATACTGGTCATTGTTCAGGGGGTAGCCAGCCGTGTGCCAGACTTGACCCTTGTAGACTCGACCTTCGGGGATATCCCAGATCTCTTTGATTCCTGTCCCATAGACTTCGGGATTCTCACCAGCGATGTCGAGCTTCTCGACCAAGGATTTGGTGAGCGAACCTCGTGATCCTTCACCAAAAACGACGGTCTTGGCGAAAATGTCCGTGCCGGGTTGAAAACTCGGGCCAGGGTTACCGTCGGCGTCGAGTCCCATGTCCATGGTGCGAACGCCTGTGACCTTATCGCCGTCCCAGAGAATCTCGTTCCCAGGAAACCCTTCGCAAATCATGACGCCGAGTTCTTCCACCTTCTCTTTCAGCCAAGCACAGATCTTGGAAAGGCTGACGATATAGCAGCCTTGAGCATGAAGAGTGGGGGGCACGGCGGGGAATGGTAACGCAAAGTTCTCGGTCATGAAGTAGACGCTTTCGCCTGTCACCGGCGAATCGATGGGGCAGTCGTCTTGCCAATTTGGACCGAGGAGCTCTTCGATGGCGCGCGGATCCATGATGCCACCGGAGAGAATGTGGGCGCCAACTTCTTGGCCCTTCTCGATGATGGCAATTTCGGCTTCGCGGCCTTGGGCCTTTAGATTCTTTGCCAAGCGGTAAGCAGCGGCCAAGTTGGCTGGGCCAGCTCCTACAAACAACACATCTACTGAAAACTGTTCTCTTTCCATGGTGGGCGATTCTAACGGCCGGGCGGGACTGAGAAAGGGGCATTCTTGCATCAATGGTGTGCTTTTCCCCGATTCTTTGCCATTGGAGGTCAAGATGACACCAAGATCTGACAATACGAGAGCTCGATCGGCCTTGATGGTCTCGGCGGGCGCCCTATAATGCGCCACTCGCTGGGTGCCCGGGGACCGATTTTGAGCCTTGATTAGGTGGTTCCAGCGAATGGTGGCGTGGCCGAACGGTTAGGCAACGGATTGCAAATCCGTGTAACCCGGTTCGATTCCGGGCGCCACCTCTTTTTCGCTTCGAAGACTTGGTCTTGCCCGGAGAGGCAACCCACGACAAGGGGTAGGGATGGATTCCTGGATCGCTGTCATGAGCGGGCTTGTTCTTTTGCTCATTGGCGCAGAAATCCTCGTGCGCGGTGCAGTTTCTCTGGCCATGCGCCTGAAGATGTCGCCAACCACCGCCGGCCTCACCATCGTCGCCTTGGGAACCTCCCTGCCGGAACTCATGATTACTGTTCGCGATCAGCTCGGCGGTGGAGGCGAGCTTGCCGTCGGCGGAATCATCGGCTCAAATATCTTCAATCTCGGTGCCATCCTGGGTATCTCTGCAGTCATTTTTCCGGTCTCGATCAAGAGCCGGACACTCAAACTCGAACACCCCTTCATGATTCTTGTGACTGTGGTTTTTGGGATTATGGCCTGGAATGGTGTGGTCTCCCAAGCAGAAGGCGTGGGCCTCATCGGCCTGACGATGGTCTTCATAATTGTCCTTCTCATGCGGGTCAAGAGCGCTTCTGCGAAGCGGAGGGCGGCGCAGATCGAAGAAGCCGTGTCGGAGTTTCAACCGACGCACAGACCGGTTCATATAGACATCTTCTATATCATTGCTGGCATTGTTTGCCTGCATTTTGGCGGCAAGATGTCAGTGAGAGGCGCCTCTGAATTGGCCCGAGCTTGGGGGTGGAGTGAGTATCTCATTGGCCTCACGATCGTCGCTCTTGGAACAAGCGCTCCCGAGTTAGCCGTTTCCGTCCTGGCCGCGGTGCGCAAGCGGACTGAAATAGCCATCGGCAACATCATTGGCTCTTGTATCTTCAACATTACATTTGTGCTTGGCTTAGGGGCAACTTTGCGCGACTTGGACATCACTGATCAAGTCCGCAACCAAGATCTTTGGTGGCTCCTGGGACTCAGTATTCTCATGCTGCCTCTCATGGTCCGTGGACGCGCTCTTGGCCGCCTGGATGGTGTGCTCCTGATCCTGGCATTCTTGGCCTATTACGCCAACTTGTTCATCGGCTAGCTCACTCAGGTGCCCATGCCGGATTTCTGCACCCAAGCAGGAGATCTTGGCATTTTATTCACAAAATCCACGATTCATGCCATCTGGCACAGAACATGCTGGTTAAACCAAGCGCTGGGGTCGAATTTCCTTGCATTCCAGGGTCGGATTTTACCTAGTGTCGGCACGCGGATAACAGGAGTACTCACATGACGACGAAGACTGCACGAACGCTGACGTTTGTGTTCACCATGGTCGCCCTTTTGGGCACCGTCACTTACGCTCAGATTTGCCCGCCGACTCCGGCTGGGTTCGATGGTTTGACAGGCGCGCCACTCGGTGTTGTCAACAACAATAGCGCCATTCTTGATTTCATTACCGGCACGAATTCCTCTGATGCTGTGAATAATGACAACGTTGCTGAGGCCCACATGGGCGAGGCCATTGCCATTCAGTTTCAAGATGTTCGAGTCCCTGCTGGCTCACCTCTCACGATTGCCTACAGCATCGGTGTGATTCAGACACCTCTTTTGGCGCCCACAGTTGTCGATGGTGACATTTGGATTGACGTCACAACCCCCGGAAATTTCTTTGGCCTTGTTGATGGGCTGGGATTGACCCGTCCCTTCCCAGACCCCTTGGGAACAACACCAGGCCCGACCAATCTTCTGAATTTAAATGTTGGCGTTACGGTTGATCCAGGAGCCTTGGGGGTTTGTGTCACATTTCAAACCCTGGTCATTGACGTCCTAGCACCGGCTCCTTTCAATATTGCGTTTTCGAATCCCATTCTCTTTGGTATCGCCCCGGTGATCCGCGGCATGACACCTCAGATCGCCCCCACCGGTGGCACCATCAAGATGGACATTCCCGGTCAAGCAGCGGGTGGCGAGTCCATCATCTTCCCTCAAGGTCAACTGACGGCAACGAACTTCAGCCAAGAAGTTACAGTTCCATTTGACGCCTTGAGTGGTACTGTCTCAGGCACAATCAACGTTTGGAATACCATTCCCTCCATCGATGGCCTTGGCGACTATGTTGTTGTCACCGATTCGACTCCGGTTTTGATGGCGACTCCGGGGCCGATCACCTTAAACGTTGATGCCAACCTCCCGGTCATTGGCACGAGCCGTGCCAGTGTCATCTCCAGCGTCGCCAATGCTACGGCGACGGCGACTTTCAGTGTCAACCTGAATGCTGGCGACATCATCGATATTGAAGTATTCAGTACTGATCTTGCTACCCAGCAAATCCTCGATGGTTTGGGGAATCTCCTCAATCCTCTGGCACAGGAAGGGTTTGATCCTTTCGTGACGCTGCAACAAGGTTCCAACTTAGACAATCTCGTTTGGGAAGACCCGGTCCTTCTCGGCACGGTAGGCCCTTTCAACCTCATCACCGACGACAATTCCGGTCCAATGAACAATGCTCGTCTCAGGTGGCAAGCCAAGTGGACCGACAGTTACAACATCATTGTCAACAATGCCCTTGGTGGCGCTTATGTCACGGGCAACTTTTTGCTCAACATTGTCGTAACCCCCGGATCACCTTGTGTGCAAAAATTCAATGTGACGGGTGCCCCGGTAAACTCTCTCAATCGCATCAACATCACACCTCAAGGCGGTACTCTCGACTTGGTGTGCGTGAATTTGACCCCGGGCAACACCTATGCCGTTGACTTCATTCCCAAGGCAGGCGCTCCTTTCACCACAAGAACGGTGACCGGCGTCTTGGCGACGTCGACAAATCTGTTGACCGTAACGGTCCCAACGGCGGCTGCCACGGACTTGCCCATGGGGCTGCATCAAGTGCGCTTGCGTGACGAAGTGACGATGGCGCAAGGTCTGATATGGGATAACAGTGCCTTTACGCCGAACTTGGGTGTGTTGCCAGACCTCATGTCTATTGCTGGCGCGACTGTCACCACCGCCACCGTGAATCTTGCCAACACCAACGGCGGTGATATTCCCGTGACGACGTTGAACTCCGAATCCATCTTGCTGGCCCCGGTTGCTCTCAATGCTGGTAATCTCAGCAATGCTTTTGTTGCGGCAACAGATCCAGGAGGATCAGGTGTGATCTATTGCGAGGCCTTGGGGCTTGCACAAAACTTTTTCTCACTCTTCGATTCCACATTTGACACTGACGCCCTGGCAAACAACTTGGTGAACAACGGGATCTACAATCCCAGCATCAAGGTTTTCCCTTTTGGACTGGCGAATACGGGCCCAGCCAACGATGACGATGGTGTCCTGCCCTTTCCCTTGTTCCCTAATCCTATGGGCATCGGATACAACGCTGCCATCATTGACACCTTTTTCCCTCTCGCCAATCCAATGGGAGGTGTCTATCGGTTCTTTGTCAATGAATTCGTCTTCTTTGATCCGCAGAATGCGGGGCAAGGCGCTCTCAATGCTCACGCATGTCTGATCAATATTGTGATTCAGTAATCTCGTGATTCCTTCATGAAAGGGGCCGTTCTCTAGCCGAGGACGGCCCCTTTCTTGTAGACTTAGAATTCGTTCATGCCACCGATTGTGATTCTTTGGACTTTTTTGGATTTCGAATGGCCAAGACGTCAGCCAAACCGCGGGTGAGTGTGATTGTCCCCAACTACAATCACGAACCGTTCTTGCGAGCTCGCTTGCAAAGCATTTTTGCTCAAACTCTGACCGATTTTGAAGTGATCTATCTGGATGATGCCTCCACCGACAACAGCAATGAAGTCGCCCAAGAATTTTCCAACGACCCGCGCTTTGCCTTGGTGAAGAGCAGCACCAATAGTGGCAATCCTTTTGTGCAGTGGAACAAGGGCGTGTCATTGGCCAAAGGTGATCTTGTGTGGATTGCCGAATCGGACGACCGCGCTGAGGCTCAGCTTCTGGCGGGTTTGGTGGCGGCCTTGGACGCTGAACCCCAGGCGGCTTTCGCTTATTGC
>JAJRYU010000617.1 GCA_024275615.1 Planctomycetota bacterium | reverse complement strand
GTTGTTCTTGAGGATGGGGATCCAGGCTCTAAATGCCTGGGCGTGTGCCGGCTGGGCTTCACGGCGGTAATGCATGACGTAGGCCAAATCGACCAGATTCTCTTGGCACCAGCGAGGCCAATCTTGGCAAGTCATGCGATAAAAAGAGGCTTTCTTCGGGTCTTTTGCTGGGCTGCCCCAGGCAATAGTGGCAACTGTGAGATCAACAGCGGGAGTGCTGCGGCGTAACGCGCGGCGAACTTCTTTCACTTGCTCGGTGACTTGTTCAGCACGCCAAGCCAAGAAAGAAGCATCTTGGGTGGCTGGGAACTTAGATGTGCCCGTGGCCTTTCGGTAAGCTTCTAAGCTTGCCTTGCCGTAACCCCAGTTCTGGTCCGGATAGCGGATGTAGTCGAGGTGAATGCCATCGACACGATAGCGACTGGCGACGTCGGCACAGATTTTTGCCAGGTAGGAGCGAGCCTGGTGATTTGATGGATCCAGATACCAAGAGGGTGTCTTGCCACTGTGAGTCTTGCCATCTCGATTGATGAGAAGCCAGTTGGGGTGCTTTGTTGTGACGTGAGCGGGATCGTCGCTTGGCGGTGGATTCACTCCTTTCCAGATCCGGTTGGCGACCAACCAGGCTTCAACGCGGAGCCCTTTGGCGTCGTGAGCTTCCTCAACCAAATATTGCAGGGGATCAAAATCAGAAGGGATCGCTTGGTCGGTTTCGCCAATTTGCCCGCGAGGCTCCAAGGAGCTGGTGTAATAAGCATCCCCGCACCGTCGCACTTCCGCCAAGATTGTATTGATACCTTGGTCGAGGCACCACGCGATCAAGTCGTCACATTGCTCTTGAGTGTAGAACCCCGGGCCCCAGGCGTCCACCCAAACGGCCTTGATCGTCTGGGGGCGTATGCCGCGAGGCCTGGGGGGGGCCTTGGTGCGCGTTGTGGTGCCTGAGTTGTCTTTTCTTTCAGCTGAAGTCCCGCCCCTGTCGCTCGTACAAGCTGCGAGAACTAATAAACAACAGATTAGGACGGAAATGAACCGGCACATTTGGCGCTCTCCCTCAATTGACCCTACCATCGTCGCCGCATATGGTTGGTCTGTCAACGAGATGCGAGATGTGGCCGCGTGAGTCAAGAAACAAAACGCCCCCAAACTAACGCTTTTGAAGTACCGGCCGATCTCTATCGGAGCCGTCGGCCCTTTCGTTTTGTTGTCAGTACCATCTTGCTCTTGTGCGTGGTCATGGCCGCGATCCACCTGAAACATTGCGTCGAGGATGAAGTCAGTCCTCGATTCGAATACCGCCAGCAAATTGACCACGGCGAGGGTCTGATGTTGGGTTTGTGGCGCATGAGTTCTTTAGGGCAAGATCTTTACCAACCGATCGAGGACATGCCGTGGGTGGTCAATAACTATCCACCGATCTTCGTCAACTTAATGAGCGCCTACGCCCATGGGCCAACGGAGGCTCTTTTTTTCGGACGTCGCGTAAGTTTTTGGTCTCTGTTTTGGTCCATGGCGATGATCGCTCTTGTCGTTATGGGGGCTCGGCGAGGAGGGGTCGGCCTGCCGACTGCCATCGATTTCTTGTGTGGCGTCCTAGCCAGTTTGATCTTTGCGCTCCTCCCAGATGTACTTCATTGGGGCAGCCTGATGCGAGTGGATTTTCTCGGGATGGCATTTTCATTGACTGGTCTTGCCTTGGTTGCGATGGCTGGCCGACGAAAAACATGGCCAGTAATTGTTGCAGCTCTGTTCTTCCTGGCGGCCTTGGCGACAAAGCACTCTTTGGCTGCAGGACCCTTAGCCTTGGTCCTTGGCTGCTTGGTCCATCGACGTCGCCGAGCGATGCGTTTTTCGTTTTTGTTTGCCTTGATGGGGGGCATCCTGTTTTTCTTTGGTTGGATTCAAACCGACGGCCAGCTTGGTTTTCATTTGATTCGAGCCAACCGCACAGCATGGTCAACAGAACTGAGTTTCTTTCATTTGAGTCGCGTGTGGCACGAAATGGGGTGGGCCATTGTCTTTGCCGTGATCGGGTGGATCCTGTCGCTTTTCGTTCTTTTGGTTGAATACAGTAAGAAGGGCCGGACTGCTCGTTTGGTCCTGGGTCACTATCTGTGGATCACGGCATTAGGTCTGTTTTTAACTGGCAAGTCAGGATCGAGCAGCAATTACTACCTTGAGTTCTTGAGCGCTCTTGCCATGACCTTGGGTTTGTTTCTCGCTGATTTGGTGGCTTTGCCAGCTATTCACTGCGGCGTCAGACGCATGATCAGAATGCCTTTTCTAATCATCGTCTTCGCGGCAAGCTGCATGATGATTGTTGATGTGCCTCACGTGCCATTCGATGTTGTGGTTCGACCAAAACGAATCTTACCGAATGCCACGGCAGAGGCGGGATTGGCACTTGTCGAGGAGGAACTCGCCAAAGTACAAGGTCCGATTTTGTCGCAAGATATGAGCTTGGTGATCTTTGCTGGCAAGGATCTACTCTACCACCCATTCCTCATGCCCGATCTCGCCCGCAGAGGTTTATGGTTTGACGATCAGCTCATTCAAATGATTGAAGACAAGGAATTTCCGGCAATCATTTTGTCTTTCGATTTGGACAACAAACAACGCCGTGAACGAGAGCTGCGAGCATTCGGCGCCATGTTCACGGCTTCCACTTTGCGCGCCATAAGACATGCCTACAAAGTCGAGCGCGTCTTGCCTCTTTTGCCCACACAGGAACGTTTGGTGATCTATCGTCCCAAAATGTAGTTCCAAGCTGGCCCATGTGCCGTGATCGGGCGCTCAGTTGCGCTTGCTGCTGGTCGTTTGACCCAAGACGTTTTCTTCGTTTCACAATTGTATTGGACAATACTGTGGAAATCGCGGCCTTCTTGGAGGATGGCCGATGCGGTACTGGTCTTGCCGCGCTGATAGTCGTTGGTTTCTTGCAGACAGAAGCCGACAATGCTCTTGTCATAGACTAGTTCGCAAATGGACTCGATTTCGTAGGCGTAGCCAGTGATAAACGGAGCCATGACGGCATCGGGCTTGTGCCAACCGGTGAGTGGCTGCTCCAAGACAACCAAGGTATGTGGAGGGAGGGGGCCTATGGCTTCAAATGCCGCGGCGAGAACCTGGCGTTGTCTCTTGCTGGCGCACAAGTAGCTCTCCTGGATTGTTGTCCGTTCGCAAAGAAAAAGCAGCACAAGGAATGAGGCTGCGGTCATGGAGAAACACGAGCCCAACTTTGTGGGCTTGATTTTTCCTAAGAAAGCCATGCCACCGACGAAGATGAGGGTAGCACCGTAGATGGCGACAATGTTATGGCGCGAAGCGATGCCCAGTTCTGCATTCGGAGCGGCGCGGAAACTGAGAGCGGCTCCAGCCATGGTCGCGAGACAACCCCAGAAGAGCGCCAGCAGTGGCTGATTGTCGCATGTTTTTGCCGTGGCCTTGAAACGCATGGCGAGTAACCCCATGACTGCGCCGATGGTGCCGAGTGCCGCCAAAGTTCCTGTCGTTGGCAGAAGAGGCGTAGCGAAAGTTGTCTGCCAGACCATGTCCTTGACGGCTTGAGCGAAAGACATGCCATAAGTCATCATGTCAAAGGAACGATGTGAGCCAGTCAGCAGCCGTACATCAGGGGCAGCCTCAACAAAGATGAAGAATCGCCAAGATAGGTAGATCGCCAATGTCGAAAGGAAAACAAGGAGAGCTTTCTTGGTGCTTCTCCGGCTACCCCCGTCGGCCAAGTACGGCGCTATCAAAAAGAGAAAAGGGGCCATTTCATAGCTGAGAAAGCTAGCCAGAAGCCAAAACCCAGCCCACTTGTTCTTACTTCGAGAAAAACAATGCAGAGCAAAAAGGCAGTAAAGAATGCCGAGTTTCGCCATCATCGTTGCCAACCAGATGTGGGTTGTGTCCCCGGGGTGAAGAACGACAAGTAGACCAGCGAGACGAGCGAGAGGTTTGGAGGATCGTCGGCGCAGAAGAGTCGCAAAAACGGCACCGGACAATGCCAAAATGAGCCACTGCAGCCACAATCCGCCCTGAACCCCGAAGATGCGAAAACTGGCCACTTGGCCGCCGTATTCGATGCAGCGCAGAGGCCGAGCTTCCCAGCT
>JAJRYU010000616.1 GCA_024275615.1 Planctomycetota bacterium | reverse complement strand
TGATCTGGAACCTACGGAGCGGGAAAGTGAGTACATTGGGCCGTACAAACTCCTGCAACAAATTGGTGAAGGTGGATTCGGCACCGTTTGGATGGCTGAACAGACGGATCCAGTGAAGCGTAGAGTAGCCCTCAAGGTCATCAAGCGAGGCATGGACTCTAAGCAGGTTATCGCGCGCTTCGAAGCTGAGCGTCAGGCTTTGGCGATGATGGATCATCCGAGTATTGCAAAAGTCTTCGATGCCGGGGAAACAGAACGGGGAAGACCCTACTTCGTCATGGAGCTCGTCCGTGGAATCGACATTCTGAAGTATTGCGATTTGGAGCGACTTGATACAAAAGCACGGCTCGAACTCTTTAGGGCCGTATGTCTGGCGATTCAACATGCTCATCAAAAAGGGATCATTCACCGCGATATCAAGCCATCGAATGTCCTCATCACGTTGCACGATGGCGTCCCGGTTCCCAAAGTGATCGATTTTGGTATTGCCAAGGCGACCAATTGTGAGCTCACTACCAAGACACTCTTCACCGAGCATCGTCAAATCATCGGAACACCGGCCTACATGTCACCGGAGCAGGCCGAGATGTCGGGGCTCGATATCGATACCCGCAGTGACATCTACAGTCTTGGCGTTCTTCTCTACGAGCTTCTTACCGGGACGACACCCTTTGAAGTCGGTGATCTAATGGCCGAGGGTCTTTTCGAAATGATGCGGATCATTCGTGAGGAAGAGCCAGCCAAGCCCAGTACACGAGTTTCGACTTTCGGGGAAAAAGCGACAACCACGGCGCAGCAGCGTCGTGCAGACACAAGGCAATTGCAGGTCCTCTTGCGTGGCGATCTGGACTGGATCGTGATGATGTGTCTTGAGAAGGATCGGACGCGGCGTTATGAGACGGCGAGTGGGCTGGCCGACGACATACGGCGACACCTTTGCGATGAGCCAGTGACAGCCGGCCCGCCCAGCATGGCCTACAGACTCAGCAAGTTCGTGAAGCGGAATCGGGCACAAGTGTTTGCTGCTTGTGTCGTCTTGCTCGCTTTGGTGCTTGGTTTGGTTGGAACCGGAATGGGGTTCCGCGAAGCGATCCATGAAAGGGCCAAGGCGGATCGGGCTGCCAAGGCCGAAAAAAGCGCCAAACTCGAAGCGATCGAACAAGCTCGAATGGCAGTGGATGCTGCAAGAGTTTCTGAAGAGTCTAGACAGCAGGAAGCCAAAGCCCGGCTTCGCGCAGAAGTTGTCGCGGATTTCATGAACCGCACACTTGCAGGTGCAAGCCGAAGCGTGGCCAAGGGCCGTGACATCACCATGCTCAAGGAAATGATGGATGCCGCGTCGTCACGCCTCGGAGATGGAGAATTGAAAGCTGTTCCGATCGCCGAATTGGTTCTGCGGGCAACCATTGGCGTCACCTACACCGACTTGGCATTGTATGACAGTGCTGAAAGAATCCTGCGACCAGCGTTAGCTTTGGCCCGCTCGGTCCATGGCGGAGATCACAAGGACGTTGTGAGAGCACTCGAAAACTTGGCGAACTTGTTCGTTGAGCGCGGAGATTGGACCACTGCAGAGCCATTTAGTCGTGAGGCGCTGGAGATGTCTGAACGGCTTGTTCCGGGCGACGACGCGAGTACGGCGAGTAGTCTCAATGTCCTTGCAGGTGTTCACGTTTTGAAAGGCGACGTTCCTGGTGCCAAGAGTCTCTTTGCTCGATCTCTTGAGATATTCAAACGTATCTATCCAGGGGATCATTTAGACGTCGCGATGGTTCAAAATAATCTAGCCCAGAGCCTTCACACCCTGGAAGAGTTTGCAGAAGCAGAACGACTTTTTCGTGAAACAAACGAAATATACATACGGCTACTCGATGGTGATGATCCGAGAATCGCTGAAGGGTTCAATAGTCTGGGTGGCATTTCCCAAAGCTTGGGAAAAAACATTGAAGCGGAGAAATTCTTCCGCAAGGCTCTTCAAATGAACCAACGTCTACACCAGGGGGACCACCCGTCTATTGCAAGATCGCTTGGCAATTTGGGGATCTTTCTTCTTGGCATTGGCAAAACGGCGGAGGTTGAGAAGATTCTTCGTGATTCTTTGGCCATGAACAGGCGGCTTTTCCCCGGAGATAATCATTCTGTGGCAGGGGGTATTAGTTACTTGGGCAGCTACTTAGGGACACAAGGTGACTACCCAGGCGCTGAAGCTCTTTACCGGGAAGCTCTGGCAATGAGAAGGCGTCTTTTCACGGACGATCATCCCGACTTAGTGAACAACTTACGGAATTTGGCAGTGGCCCTTCAGAGACGCAACGATCTGATTGGTGCCGAAAAACTATGCCGAGAATCGCTTGCGATGGAAAGGCGACTGAGTCCAGGAGGTAGCCCTGAAGGCGGTCGGATCGCCGCCAATTTGGCTCGAATTCTTGGGGCCCGGAGGAAATTTCCTGAATCGGAAACACTTTTTCGTGAATCGCTGGAGAT
>JAJRYU010000615.1 GCA_024275615.1 Planctomycetota bacterium | reverse complement strand
GTGGACAACCCGGCGCAAGAGATCTTCGGAAACATTGAAGACGCGCCTTGTACGGAAACGCTTGTTGCTAGCTGTCTTCTCTTTGTTCATGAATTCAATGAGAGTTCCTCTAGCCTCCGCAGTCACAGGAACGCCCAAAAAACGATCACAGAGTTGGTCGACGATCTCTTCAGATGTCTTGGCGCCAGCGACAATCATGAGTTCACGAAGTCGTGTCTCAGGTCGCCAACTTCTTTGGCGTACACCCCGCATCATCATGCCAACGCCACTTCTCATCTTACCATCAACCTTGCCATTTTTGTCCATGGCAAAGTCCTTGATGACACTGCGACGGTCAAACCCTTCAATCAAGTAGCGTGCAAAGTTCCCTCGTTGCATGAAGGAAGATGTGGTGATCCAAGCATCGCCGCCTTCCCAACCTTTGACGTTGGGGGGATTCATCAGGCTTTGTCCCAATTGGTCGGCAAATTTCACGATCAGCCAACCGGGAGGATTCTCGCCAAGTCGTCGTCCGATCCCGACTAAGTACTCTACTGGGCCCAAGATTCGGTTGCCTAAGACGAGAGGATCATAGAATTGTTGGTCAGCAAAAAGGGTCTTCAATAATGGGCGCAGGTCCCAGTCTGATGCGCGCAAGAGTTTGGCATAGCGTTCGTGCATTCCCTCGGGGAGTTCTGGCCCAACAAAGTAGTGAAGAAGTCGGCCAGAAACCCATTGGGTCGCTTCATCTCGATCAAGAATGATGTCCAAAGCATCATCAATGTCAAAGTTTCCAGTGCGACCAAAAATTGTCTTGGGTCCGTGGTCGTGAAGCCTGGGAATAAATCGCGCGCCATCTCTGCGATTGACCCAACCGGTCAAGGCACGAGCGGTTTCTTTGATATCATCTTCAGTGTAGTTGCCTTCTCCGAGAGTAAAAAGCTCCATCACTTCTCGCGCAAAATTCTCATTGGGAGACTTCTTACGATTCTTGTCGTTATCCAAATAGCGCAGCATGGCCGGATCTTTCGCCACGCGTCTAAGGAGCGAACGAAAATTCCCCAGCCCTTCTCGGCGAAACAGATCGTTTTGGTTGATGAGAAGATTCGATCGACGAACGGTCCGAAAGGAACTGGTGAAATAGCCATGCCAAAAC
The DNA here is from genome assembly GCA_024275615.1 of Planctomycetota bacterium. GTDB lineage: Bacteria > Planctomycetota > DRQF01 > S139-23. The sequence continues at coordinate 1,194 of JAJRYU010000615.1, read as the reverse complement.
AAGGCCATTTTCTCTTCGAGGGGAAATCGTGTGGTCAGCAAACGTTCCGCCCACCAAGAGCGGTAATTCTCCATTTGTCTTTGATCGTACTGCCGCATCTTACGTTGGAAAATGCGTTTTTCTTTTTGCGGCAACTTCTGGAAATTCTGCGGTCTTCGGAGATTTGTCTTCTCTCGAAGGAATTCAGGCATGGAGACTTCATCCTCACTCGGACCGTCAACAATCCAATCGACCGCCCCTTTGAGACCCATTTGCGCCAGTGATTTGACCTCTTCTGGGGTCCCACCAAATCCGGCGCGGTTCAATAGATGCTGCGCCTGAACAGGACCAAAGTCCTCAGTCTCTTGAGCCGTCAACCCGGTCTGGATGATTGCAATCAGTAAAAGCAAGGATGTGAGCCGCATTGTCATGTCAATCTCCCAGGACTCATACAGATGTCGTCACATCTACACAAAAACGAAACATGGCTTCATGTTCCGGTATTCTGCCATGAAATTGAAGATCCAGCTCGACGAATTGTCGCGGGTTATCCTGAAAGTGTGGCTCTCTCACAGCCTTTCAGCACCAAACTGGGGCTCTGATGGCAAGAGATGACTGCCAAGCTGAAACCCATGGTCGTAACCCAGAGTAAGTAGTCACGGAGATCACAGACTTAAGGAGAAAGAAATGTCCTGTCCCACATTCCACAACTACTTCGCGCTGCTGATGGCCGCTCTTTTCGCGCTTCCATGCTTGGCCCAGACCGAATCCAGCCCTGGCTCCACGAGGAGAAAGACTCAAGACCAAGCCAATGCTGAGAAGACAGACGAACAAGTTCTCTTGCCCCAAATCCCAATTCTCGCCGATCTCTTCAGGAAAAAGCGAGGGCCAAGATTGGGTGGTGGAGCAAAAAGTACCAAGCATGCGCCTTGGGAAATGATTTCCGAGCAGACAAGAACGCCATTTTTGCAACGGCGGCAAGCGGAGTTCATCCTTGCTCAGTGTCCCAAAATTGTCGGAGTCGATATTGTCGAACAGCGAAGGAGCCGCTTTGCAAGAGGCAAGATGAGCCGGACTTCGAAACATACTCTCGAGCTTGTCGGTTCCGAGGAATCCAAGAATGAGGCCGAGTTGATCCTCAAACGTTGGGAGTCACAGCGTCACAAGACAGTAACGATTGAGTTCGTCTTGATTGAGCGAAACAACAAGAAACCT
>JAJRYU010000614.1 GCA_024275615.1 Planctomycetota bacterium | reverse complement strand
TCTTTTTTCGACTCATCGACAATTCCGTGTAAATGTTCAGTGAGAGCAGAGTGCTCGACATCGAGGAATGAGCCACGAGCGGCCATCGGCCGCGAGTGGCAAATGACAACAAGGTCGTGCGCCATGATGCTGCCCTTGGCCGCAAGGTCGTGAAAATGCCGGCAAGCTTGAATAGACGTGGTTCACGTCGTCCGGAGGTGGTGCACACGGTCAAAAGGAGGTTTTCCCAGACCTCTTTGTCCTCCCGGGGACCGATAATCAGGCCGTGAGAGACAAACGCAACATCAAGGTCATTGCCATATCCAACCAAAAGGGTGGCGTAGGCAAGACAACAACGGCAGTCAATTTCGGAGCTGCGTTAGCCGAACGAGGCAAACGCGTTCTAGTCATTGACTTAGACCCACAAGGCAATGGTTCAACCCATCTTGGAGTTGATATCTACAACCTTGAACGCTCGATGTACGACGTCTTGGTCGCTGACGAAGCCTTGGCCAATGTCATTCAACCCACCGGCATGCCCAATCTGTTTTGCGCACCCAGCAACATCGATCTTTCTGGTGCCGAGGTAGAAATGGTGGCCGCGGTGGGCCGAGAGACGATTCTCAAAGAGGCCATTGACGAATGGCATAAGCAAGTCGAAGACACCATCGACGCCAATCTCCTTCCTTTTGATTATGTTCTCATTGATTGCCCGCCTTCGCTGGGGCTGTTGTGCGTGAATGCCCTTGCTGCCGCAGATGAAATCATCGTGCCCATGCAGACCGAATTCTTTGCTCTCCAAGGCATGAGCAAACTCATGGATGTCGTCGAAGTCATTCGTAAGAGAATAAACTCACGCCTGAAAATAGGCGGCATCATTGCCTGCCGCATGGACACACGAACTCGCTTGGCTCTTGAAGTCCTTGACGACATCAAGAACCACTTCCCCGCCCTCCTTTTTACCACGCGCATCCGTCAGAATGTGAAACTGGCCGAATCCCCTTCCTTTGGCCGGACTGTGTTGGAATACGCTCCAGAATCAAATGGCGCGGAAGACTATCGCAGTCTCGCAGCGGAATACCTTGGTGAAATCATTGTTACGGAGACTGACGACCAGGTGGAAGAATCGGCCCATGAGAGCGCCGAAGAAATGACACCAGAACGTGCCGTCGACTCCTCGTCTTCGTCTCAGGAGGAATCCCAGACTCGCCCTGAGGAGGCCAGTCACTCAGCAGAATAGCTGCTGTCATGGGTTCCGCATCGGGTCCGACCCCCGGCCCGACAAAAAAAGAGGACTCAAGCTATCAGCTTGAGTCCTCTTTCTTTTGTTAGCCGAACGTTATTTGCCCATGGCTCGTTTGATCTGCCCAATAAGAGCAACCAAATCTTGCCGGCTCTTGCCTTGCTTGGCCACAGCCAGAGCATCCTCGAGCTTTCCCCGTCGCAACATGATGCGACCGTAGTTGAGGCAGGCGTCGCTGTTGGTTGGGTCATATTGCAAGGCGATTTTGTAGTTCGCGAGGGCCGTCTGGGGATCGTCAAAGTGGTAGTGAAACATGAGGCCGTAGTCATTCTGGACCTGGGCTTTCCATTGCTTCGAGAACTTCTTGTACTTGACCATGTTCTTGACGGCATCACCATAGAAGTCACGGGACTTCACGAAGGCTGCGTGAGCTTCCTTCTTCTTGTTTCGCCCGCGAAGCGCAGTGCCGTAGTCGCGGTAGAACAGCCCAAGATCACTCTGAAGAGCAACACGGTTTTTGCCTTTGAGCGCTGGCAAGGCACTATTCTCGGCCACTTCACAAGCTTTCGCCATTTGGCCATTGCTAAAAAGTTGACCAGCGATGGTGTGCAAGGAAAGACCAGGATTCTTGTTGTCAGTCCAGCCATAGCGCATTTTTCCGGCCTTGGAAAACAGGGCAATGGCTTCGTCCTGCCTGCCAAGCGCATTGGCGGCCACACCTTGAAAATACACAGCCTCAGGCCCATATCGCCGAGACACTTTCTCTAACTGCCTCCAGGTCACCAGGGCTTCCTTGTAGTCTGGTTTGGCATTGAGGACATAACCCTTCCACCACAGGGCGGTGTCGTTTCTTGGCTTGGCTTTGACCCACGCACTAAAGCTCTTGAGTAGGCCCGGCCATCTATTCTCAGGTTTGAAACAATTCCACAGGCCATCAATGGCCTTTTTTTGCAACCCAGCTTCAAGACCGGCAACCAAAGCCTTGGTGTACATTTCTGCAGCACGCTCCAATTGGCGTCCTTGATGGAAACTATACCCCGACCAATAGGCTGTTGAACCGACCTTCGTATTGAGTTTGAATGCTTCTTGATAGGCCTTCCCTGCTTCAGTCCACTGGCCCATGGCGTAGAGGCAACTCCCCTTGTCCATCCACAAGGAGATCGATCTTTTGTCGGTTCTTAGAGCTAGATCGAATGCTTCGTTGGCTTGCTCATACAACGCCGTAGGATCAACTTGGTTTGCCGCCTGTCGATGTCCTTGCTGCAAGAAACAACGGCCCATGACTGCCGCCGCTTCCCCGGACTTCGGCTTCAACTTCAGCGCTCGCGCAGCATGGGTACCACCGATTTCGGGATCGCCATTCCCGAAAGCGGCCTTAGCCATCCCCAATCGCACGTCGAAATTGTCCCCGTGATTGAGGAGGAGCGCATCAAACGCCTCTTGTGCTTTGGCCCACTGTTTATTTCTCAGTAATTCCTGGGCTTCTTTGAGACCCTCCTGGGCCTTGAGAACTTCAATTTGGAAGAACCCCAAGGCCACCAACACGATGATCCAGATGTTTCTTTTCGACACCGCTTTTGTCTCCGGTTGCAATTCAGATTGGTATTCGTCAGTGAACACCCCAGGCACTTTTCCGATTATAAAACGACCAAGCTCTAAGTCCATAGCAGGCATGAAGTCAACGTCCATGGCTGCTATACTTCGGCCCGAATTCACCAAGGAGCGTCCAAATGGCCGAACAAACCGACAACGAGTATCGCCGGGTCAGGATTTCTAAACTCGAACGCATCCGAGAAGCGGGTCAAAATCCCTATCCGGAGCGCTTTGAACGTTCCCATCTCCTGACAGACGCTCGAGAACTGGCTGATGAGACCCCAGAAGTTTCCGTCGCCGGACGGGTCATGACGGCAAGGATCATGGGCAAACTCTCCTTTATCACACTGCAAGACGTGAGCGGTCGCTGCCAAATCTCCATCCGCCAAGATGATGTTGGGCCGGAAACCTACAAAATCGTCAAGAAACTTGTCGATCTTGGTGATTTCATCGGTGTTTCCGGTGACATGTATACGACCAAGACGGGTGAAAAGACGGTGAGAGCTCAGAGTTTTTCTCATCTCGGCAAAACACTTCTGCCTCTTCCAGAGAAATGGCAAGGAGTCCAGGACCAAGAAGTCCTCTACCGCCAACGCTATCTCGACCTCATCATGAACCCAGAATCAATGGCGCGCTTCAAACTGCGCAGCAACCTGATTCGAACGATGCGACGATTCTTGGAAGACCAGGCCTTTATCGAAGTAGAAACCCCTGTCCTTGCCCCCAAGGCTAGCGGAGCAGCAGCCAAACCATTCACCTCTCATCACAATGCCTTGGACATGGAGGTCTACCTCCGGATAGCGCCGGAAACTTATCTCAAACGATGCATTGTTGGGGGGTTCGATCGTGTTTTTGAATTCGCCCGGTGCTTTCGCAATGAAGGGATGGACCCGTCGCACCTTCAGGACTTCACCATGTTGGAGTACTACTGCGCCTACTGGAATTACGAAGACAACATGGACTTCACGGAAAAGCTGGTCCAACATGTTTTGCAAGAACTCTTCGGCAAGTTGACCATCGAAATAGGCGGCGAGATGGTGGACTTCTCCGGGACCTGGCCAAGGGTTTCCTTCCGCGAACTGATTCAAAATGACTGTGGCATCGACATCGAGTCCTTCGATGATGCCGATTCACTACGACATGCCATCGCCCAAGCCGGAATCGAGTTAGAGGATGTTGAGAGTTTAGGGCGTGGTAACCTAATCGACCAGCTCTACAAGAAGGTCAGTCGCCCAAAAATGGTGGGCCCGATTTTTCTCACGAAACACCCTGTCGACTTGTCCCCTTTGGCTCGGCGCAATGACAATGAAGAAAATGTCTCCGACCGTTTTCAATTGGTCATTCGAGGCTGGGAAGTTGTCAACGCCTATTCAGAACTTGTCGATCCTCTTGATCAGCGAGCCCGCTTAGAAGCACAAGCTGCTCTCAAAGCCAGTGGTGACGACGACGCCATGGACATGGACGAAGACTACCTTCTCGCCATGGAGCACGGCATGCCTCCGATCAGTGGTTGGGGCATGGGTATTGACCGTTTCTGCGCCCTGATCACCAATCAGTCCAACTTGCGCGACGTTGTCCTTTTCCCGCTAATGAGGCCCAACGGTTAGTAGACCAGGGATGCCGAACTGACGTCCGCCCACAAAAAAATCCTTGCGAAGCGAGCGGAAGCGCTGGACGTCAGTCCGGCATTTCTTCTTTTTTTTCTTCTTCGCGGTGCCATGGGTTGGCGACGTCAAGGGCCGCGCAAGGCTTCTTGACGTTCGGCGACTCTTTGCCAAAGACAAGATGGCAAAGACAAGATGCCGGACTGACGTCCAGCGCCCGTTCGGTGGTCTCGGTCGGCGCGCCCGGTCAGGGGTCCCCCCCTTCGGCATCTTGGTTTTTCGGTCCGAATTTAGTGCAGCAAGCGACTGATTCTCTCAACACAGATATTGGCAGCGCCTCCCTTGGGACGACCGCCGGCTGCGGCACGCTCGCGCATGTCGCGAAGCATGTGGCCCTGGTTGCGCAGTACGTCGGTCAACAACCACTCAAGATCAAGAGAATCGTGTGCCTTGAGAGCCACACCTCTTTCGACAAACCAATCGACAGTGCGTTCTTCCGCTCGGGTTTCCGGACGTAGGAGAAGCAGGGGCAACCCAGAAGCAAAAGCCTCGGCAACAGTATGGCCAACCGCACGCGTGATCATCAGGTCAGAAACCCCCATAACGTCACCAATGTTGTTGACGAAGCCGAAGGCCTTGACCCAAACTCCTCGCGGTGCTTTCATGGCTTTCACGGCCTTGACCAGTCCTTCGTTCTTGCCCGCTAAGATCAGCAAATTGAAGCCATAACCCACCGAAGCGATCTTCTCCACCACTTCCATGATCTGTTCCGTATTGCCGATGCCTCCAGGCCGCAACAAAACGATGGGAGCACTTGAGCGAATCCCCAAGTCTCGGCGTACTTTCTCCCGGTCAATTTCGCCCTCAAATCGAGGATGGACAGGGATGCCACTCACATCAATCATGGATGAAGGGACTCCGGCACGCAGTAGCTTGAACCGGACCTTCTCGGAAGAGACGAGATACTGATCGACCCCTTCAGCGAGCCACCATGGATGCAGGTCATATTCAGTAATAACTACGGCGATACGAGTCTTAAGATCGTTTTCGCGCTTCAGCCGCGCAATAAATTGAATGGGCAAATAGTGGGTCAGAACGATTTGGTGCGGCCGCTTTTCGAGCAGCAAGTTCTTAAAACGACTGGTGAAGATCTTGTCACTGATCAAGTCCTCACTTGATTTCTTCGAGTTTGCCGATTCATCTTCATGGCCTTCACCCGCCGCTTCTTCCGCCAGGTCCAAAGACCGATCGCTGTTGAGCCGATACTCGTTGTCAACCATGCGGTCGATTTCGGCAGCGTCATATTCCTTGTTCAAGAAATCAGCGATGTTGACTTGCTTGACGCGCAAGTTTTGGTCGACAGACTTAAATGCTTCAAAGACTGCATCTCCAGCACGGTGTTGACCGTTTGCCGACGCCATCGACATGACCAAGATATTCTTCGGGGGCCGAAGGAAAGGCATGAGATCACGCAATGTTAGTTTTGAATCCAACTCGCGCAAGCGAGCGGATGCCTCAAGAAGCATTTCCTCTTCTTGCTTCTCATCTCGCTTGGGAGATTGTGACTTCTTGGCCTCGGTCTCAGAGATTTCATCCCCGGAATCAGCTCCGTCTTCCTCCTCTTCGCCTTCTTCCTCGTCGTGACGCAAACGGCGACGGCGACGGCGACGGCGGCGCTTGCGACCGTGACCTTCTTCCTCATCGTCGCCATGATCGGCTTCGGAACTCTCATCGCCGAGGGCTAGCTCCCGTGCATCTTCGCTTTCTTCGCCGTCACCGATGTGTTCCTCGTCCCCATCTGTCCCGCGGGAGTCAGCGTTGCTGGAACGAGGCTCGTTGCCATCCTCTCGTGCATCATCAGTGGCTGGGGTTTCAAGCGATTCCGAAACAGGGAGACCGGTCAACGAAGCGAAAAGCTCTTCGACTTGGTCGATGGCGCCTTCAATGTCCTTTCCGGAGGCAACTTCGCGAGCCTTGTCCTTGAGCAATTTGATTCGCTCGGACTCACCGAGGAGGTCGATGAGCTGTTCTGCGGCTTTCTCAACATCATCATCGTTGAGAACAAGAGCTTGGCTTTCCTCAACCAAGCGCTGAGCTGTTTCGGCTTTTTCTCCATGGCAAGCGATGGGACAGCCCATAGCAAGAGCTTCCAACAGTTCACTTTCCGAAGCCCTACTATCATGAGGGGCCAAATAGACATCTGACGTGGCATACGCCGCAAATAGATCACGTTGAGACAAGCTGCCGCAAATGCGGTAGTGGCTTGTCAATCCCGCATCTTCGATCGCTCCGAGCAGTCGCTCTTTGTCATCGATGCAACCGGCCACAAGCAAGATCAGATTCTCCAGCTTGGCAGTCAATTTGGCCATGAGAGGGATTGTACTGATCACCGTGTCAGCGCGAATTTCCTCACGAGCGTAGATGAGAGTCTGGGCATCGCCCACTTCGTATTTCTCACGCATCGTCGCGATATCTTGTTCTTGCACCCGATTTGGGTTGCAAATCGAAAGATCAACGCATTTCTCGATGACACGAATGTCACCAGAAAATGGATCTTTCAACAGTTCCTCGCAATGTTTGGAAGATGCCGCTGCGGCATCAGCGTAGCGCAGGATTGTCGAGATACGTTTTTTCAATGCCGACGGCGTCAGACGCTTGTCTCCACCGATGGAATGCACGATTCCCGAAGCATCAGCGAGCACACGAATCACGGTCTTAGCGCCAGCCCTTTGCGCCGCTTTGACAGTGATGGCCGAGAGAGGCGTGAGCCCTTCAGCAAAATGAACGTCAACGCCGTGCTGTTTGAGGAATTTCGTAATGACCTTGCCAAGCAAGGTATCACTGCGTCCGTGCCCCTTGGCACCTGGTGCCTCGCGGAGGCGAAGGATTTCAACGCCTTGTGGTTCGACAGGGTCATCAGATGGTGTCGTGACCACAAAAACTTCGTGACCTCGATCAGCGAATCTGCGGACCAAGGTTTCAATGTGACGTCCCGCGCGGGTGGCAGCGGGATACAAATTCTCGAAGGAAAAGCCGATTTTCATGAGGCTTCCTTCCTGTCCTATTCAGGACGGATGGGTCCCTGGAAGAATCGGCATCGGCTTGGGTCCGTGGGCGGAGCCAGATTAAGGACATCTAGACGCCAACGGCCGTTTTCTTGCGGTTCGTCTCCTGACAGAACCGATTCTCCTCGAGATGGTACTCAAGGAGGCGTTTGCCAGTCCTTCCGTGGACTGTTTTTCTGTGCAGAGAACCCCCTTTGGCTCTCCGAATTCTATCTGTCGATGGGATTACTACCCTCCGACGAGCGCTTTCAAGCGCAAATACTCTTCGTCGGACGACCCCACAACTGCCTCCAGAGACTGGAGATAGGACCCGGCCAGCGCTGGTTTCCCGACTTTGACCGCCCTTTCAATCAGATTGGTCAATTGTAGAACCCGCGCTCTACGACTTCGATTAACTTTGTCTTTCAACAATGACGCTTCATCAGTTTTGATCAAACCGCCCGTAAGAGCCGATCTGATGGCCAGCAGGGCATCGTCGAAATGGTCGTTTCTCGTGAATCTATCAACTTCTTTCCGAAGTGGACTCATTCCAGCATCGGACTCACCGTCCGACAGAGTCTTCGTCATCGATTCAAATTCGTCGTCAGACGTTGCGAATATGTCAAACTTGTCCCACAACAGCAAGGCGACGATGCCATTCACGATGAGCAGAAAGAAGATCGTGATGGTCCAACTTATCGTCCTGTGCCGTATGGACTTAGGGGGAACCGCTTGACGCTGCCCCAATTCCCGCTCACTAGCCTGAACAGGGCGGGAAGGTGCTCTAGCGGCAGCTTTTGCGCTCATACCACCCAAAGTGGCGCTCACATCTGAAACCGTCAACGGACGCTTGCGTGGGTCCAGTGCCAAGCAGGCGCAAATCAGCTCTGACAAGCCTTCGGGAAGACCTCGTCGGCGGTCATCGGGTGTCTTGATGATCCCGCGCTCGATCGACCGCTTGATGCCTTCGATTGTCTTGCCCTCGCCCACGGCGCAACCAGTGAAAATCTGGTGCAAGATGGCGCCCAAGGAGAAGATATCACCGGCCCGGGTCGGACGCCCTGCCCCATTTTCAGCAAAAAATTCCGGCGCCGTACACGACAGAATTCCGGCTTCATTCTCGGGAACCCGACGAGGATCGACAACAAGGCGTGCGGGACCAGAAATCCTCACTCGACCATCTTCCGAAGCCATGCGCACCTTTTCACAACGCAGGGCGCCAAGCCGAATCCCCGAATCATGAAGTGCATCGAGGGCACTCGCCAAGCCCCGGCCGATTTTGAGGCCTAAGGTCGAATCTATGCGGCCTTGGATTTGAAGAAAGTCGGCGAGTGTCCCCAAGTCCGCAAGCCGCTCACGCACAAGCCCTCCGCCGTCTTCCGCAAAAACAAGGTCCAAACGGGCGACCCCTTCATGATCAACCTCGTTCCACTCATTGACCAGTTTGGTCCATGCGCCCTTGTCATCATCCAAGATCTGCCGCAAACAAGTTGCCTTGCTGCTGCCCTTCTTGAGATATGAAAAAGCTCTTGTTCGCGGTCCTTCGCCAAGAAATTCGACGACATCGTATTCTGCAATTTTGGGCGCGTCTTCGACTTGGACTGTGTTTCCAACGTCTTCCGATTCACTCTTGTTGACGTCGCTTTTGTCTTCGAGAGCCTCGTCTTCATGGTCAGGAAGAAAAGTGACAACAACAACGTCCCCAAGCGCAAACTGTGTCCCTCGAGAAAGGACCACACGGCGCACTTTTTGTCCGTCGACAAAGACTCCATTGCCGGACTCAAGGTCTCTGAGCAGCCAACGGCCGGACTTCTTCTCGACCAATGCGTGGCGTCGCGAAATGCTGCCATCATCGATGACAATCTCACAATTGTCTTCGCGACCGAAGGTGATTTTTGATCCCTGTACAACGCGACGCTGGACAGAGTCGCCAATTTCGAGAATAAACTCGGGCATGTACGGACCTCAGGGCCGATATTGAAGTAACCACGGGGTTGAGGAACGTCCTCGATTCGCCCATTTTTGGCCGCCGCTAATCTAACCACCAGAGAATCGCGGTCAATCCCCGGTGAGATATGCACTTGCACAGGGCCAAGCAACCATGCACGATGCTATCAGATATTGAAGAAAACAGTCACTGGGACCATGTTAGCAATGAATGCCCCTACCATAGCCAAATTCTTGAGCGGCGCTGTCGTCCTTTGGGCCGTCACCACCCTCGGCAGCGTATTCGGCCAAGAGTCGTCACCACCACCCGAAGAGGCCGCCAAAGTCGACAAGGGGCAAGTGCTTGACCTCCTCAAGATGCTGGACTCTCCCGTCTTCCAACAACGGGAAAAAGCCCTCAAGAAACTACGCACACTGGGCCGCCCAATACTCCCGACCATTAAAGCAACGATAAGTTCCTTGTCCCTCAATGCTCGCATGCAATTGCAACCACTTTTGGACGAAAATGAAGCGCCGCCAACTCCTTTCGCCGTCAAACTAGAAGCGACAATCATCTCTGTTCCCAAAGGAGAAACACCGGTTGGTGAGATCCTTGCGCTACTGACAGGATCCGCCGGGTTTCGTTTCCTCGATCGCAGTGGGATTGACAGCAAGACACCGGTCTTCTTTGAAGGTGGTAAACTCGAGTCATTGAAGATCCTCAATCGCCTCTGTAACAAGTTGGGGGTTCGCTGGGCCCAAGACTTCAATACGGGAGCCTATCGCTTCTACCGGGGAGCAACGACACGCGCTCCCGTAGAAGTATACCGCGGCCCTTACCACATCGCTCTGAACTCACTTGCCATCAACACGAATCTTCAGTTTGGCAGCGAACCCACCGCGAACTGCTATTTGCGGGGGCAACTCGACATTGAACCACTGGCCGATGTTGTCGGCATCCTGTTTCAGCCGGAGGTAGTCGCAGCACTGGACGATCAGAAACGAAACCTGCGTTTGGAATCAAAACTGGTCCAACACTTCCAATCCGCTGTCAATCGACGCAATTTCAACTTCAATTTGCGCATCAGTTTGCCAGAGAAGGACGCCAAGACCATCGGCTTGCTGCACTTGCGAATCCCCATCATCCTCCCGCAAGGATTTGAAACCGTGACGATTCGCCTGGAGGCCAAGGAGGAAGATAGCAGCGCCAAATCTGGCTCCTTGGAAGTCACCTTTGTGCGCCTGGACAAGATCCGCAACAAGCGCATTGCGGTTCTCAATGTCAAAAGGAGTCTCCCGCGAACAGAGACTGCGAGACCTGCCTCCATCATTGAACAGCACATCACCTTGATCACAAAAGATGGTCAAGAAGTTAGGGCTCATGCTCGCGTTGCCAGGCAAGTGAGGCCCGATTACGAAGTATTGCGCGTCGAACTGCCCTCCGGCGAATTCGAGTCCCTCCGCTTCGCTCAAGTCACTGAAGTCAAATCGAAGCTCTTCGAAGTCAAATTCAAGGACATACCCTTGCCTTAGGCTGGGCATGGTGGCTGAATAATTGGTGTGGGACCCGACTAGGCCTCGGCGCTTTGGGCGACCTTCTCGTCGCCATCTATCGCTTGTCGATCGGCAAAATCTGCGTCAATCTCGTGCCAAAACGCTACGTCAACTTCACCGAGTTTCCACGTGAAATAGACGATTCGGGAGTCGATCTCGCCATAGAATTTGACGACTCCAGACTTTGCGTTGTCGAGAAAAGCACCCAACTCTTCCAATTCCTGGCTACAGTCGCTGCGCTTTTCCTTGAGAGCCGTGAGCTTGTCTTCGTGATCACAAATGGCGACCAAAATGGCTTCAATTTGCTCTTTGGACAATCCCTTGGCTGATTCTTCCAACTGTTGGCGCAAGGCGGCGATGCCGCGCTTGTGGCGGGCAATGAGGGTGGTGCACGCTTTGGCGTCAGTAACAATTCGACGTACAAGCGGTAGCATGCTCGTCGCTTCTTGTCTCGAGAAGATCTTGCCCTTCATGCCGATGATGTCCGCCTCAAAACGAATTCGAACTCCCCAGGGCGGTGACATCGCCCTGGGCAGTGGAATTGTAGTTTGCTGAGAGGACGAATTCAACCAGAACACAATCTACTCGGATCCAGCGGCGAAATCGGTCAGAAAAAGAGGATAGGCAACCGCCCCGGATCGATAAGCTGGCTGAGCATCGCGATTGCAGAGGCGTGGTGCGACTTGAGATCCAGATGTTTCAAAAGAGCTTCACTAATCTCGGGGTCGATTTCCCGGTCCGGCTGGTCCTTCAACCAAGCAACCAGATTGCGATGACAAATCGCGACGATCTTCTTGATCTCCGAGAAAGCAACCTCCCTCGCTTGGTAGTCCGTGTCGGAAATCGCACCTCTGGTCAGCATGCCAGTGAGTTTTCGCTCACTTTTTGCGATTGCCCATAAGTGCTCTCTCACTGTGGCAATTCCCTCATCGGGGGCCCAATCCCATTCGCCTTCATCCAAAGTTTGAAGAGTGCGATCGAGACGTTGCTTGTTGCGCTCTAAACATGAGACCCAACGTTTGGCCTCTGACGCAGCGAGCATTGATGTGGACATGGACGGTTCTCCGAGATATGGCATTCATTGCCAAGGTCTTCGTTTGTCTGGGGGCTCAAGCCTCCCACTCCCATGCTCAAGTGTCGACGCCTTGGACAGTCCCATTGAGAATCGTTGTTTTATTCAACAACTTCCAGGCCATTGTGCCTTAATCAATATATTTCATATCCCATCACTTGCTGTTCTCTCATTGCCAGTGAATTCCCGCAACTGTCCTCCAGCGCCGCGTCACGAGATACCCCAGCGCCTACCTTGACGCCTCAAGATCAAGTCAAAAAGAGAGGCCGTCTCAGGCGAGACGGCCTCGACGATTCAAACTGCTTCGGTGGCAAAACGAATCCGAGAGAATTCCTACGCTAGCAGATGGAACTACAAGATAATCTTCATCTCGAAAGCGTCCGAGGCCACGAACCAACCATTGCTTGAATTCGAATCCAATGTCACCGCTTGGAAAATGGCGCTAAAGCCAGCCGCCCCGGTGGGAACGATCATTTGCAGAAGATTGCCAGCCGGAAGCACAACCGGAGGACCAAAGAAGGGGTTGGGGGAACCTGCGTCAAGGATGGTGAAGAACCCCGGGTCGTTAAAATTGAAGTGAATCTGCGGATAACCCACAGGGCTTGCCGGCGGATTCCCGGTCACAAATGCATTGCCAAAGAAATACAGAAGATTGTAATTCTGTGTTCCGCCAGGCGAGTCAATGATCACGGTCAAAAAATCGCCACCGTTTGCCGAAAAAACGTCAGCGCTGCTCCCCGACGTTGGAAACAAGACCGCTGAACCCCGCAAACGCAGGTCTTCGTCAGAACCAGCATAGAGCGGGTCGTAGGTATAGGCATTGCTCAAAGTCGCACTCGCCGATGCATTCATCACCGTCACATCGTAAGTCTTCGAGACGTTGTTTGGCGCCGGAGGCATGGTGAAATGGAGAAAGCCACTTGTATGAAGAAAGACGTTCGTTGCCGTGACACCACCAACACTAACTGACATTGGTGTGTAAAAATTGCTGCCATAGAGGTGAACCGTATTGCCACCCTGAAACGGCCCTGAAGCGGTCGAGATACTGGTCACAGTCGGTGTGGGCACAACAATGTTGATTGTCGTCGTCGAAGAAACCCAATTGTTGGACATATTTGTCTCGCCCGTTGCTTGAGGAATCAAAAGCCCCAAGTAGTAGGTTCCGCCAGGGACGCTCGTTGGCACGATGACGGATGAGAACCCTGCCCCCAGAGTCGTGCTCGTCTTGGTGCCCACCAGAATGTCTGAAGTTGTGATGTAGTTGTTCGTGCTCAATCGAATCTCATATTGAAACGACGAACTGAGGAGCGGACCACCAACATTGACGATGTTTCGATTGAAGAAAAGCGGACTCGTCACTGAAACCGACGCCGGGCCAGAAATGGAAACGGCATCCAGGTCGGGCTCATCCAGGATGGTGACGGTGAATTGGGAAGCACGATAGTTATTAGCTGTGTTCACCTCACCGGGAACTGGATTGACAATCACGCCAAGATAATAGGTCCCAGCGATGACATCAGACGGAATCGTGACGGTATGAAAGGCTGTATTGAGGCTTTGGGGAGGCGAGGAATAGGAGGCAAGCAAACGGTCACCGGTCGAAATGATGTTATTCGTGCTCAGACGAATGCTAAAGGTGAACGGCCCAGCCGGAACAGACCCAATGTCAGAAATCTGTCTCTTGATCAGCATGGGTTGCCCAGCAGTCGCCGTGAGACCCGCCGGAAAGGACTCAATCACAATGACCGCGAGATCAGGTTGAGCCATGCTTTTCGAACAGAAGAAGGTGAAGAGAATCGACGTGGCAATGAGAAGTGTCTTGGTCATTTTTTGTTCCTTGAATTCGTCACGGCTTGGAGACCTGAACCGAATGCTAGAGGCACTCGACCCAATCACCCTATGGCTCGACTTCAAGATCGCCCATGTGGCCCTATGTCGCAGCAGACCCACTTAGATCATGCATAGGTTCTTCAATACAAACGGCTTACAGAAGTTGTACACAAAGCGAGTTGATTCACCACGCATCTCTCGGAGTGAGACTTGAGACACACGCGATCGCGATCAAAGAGAC
Source organism: Planctomycetota bacterium (assembly GCA_024275615.1). Classification (GTDB taxonomy): domain Bacteria; phylum Planctomycetota; family DRQF01; genus S139-23. The sequence goes on along the minus strand of JAJRYU010000614.1, from coordinate 960 downwards.
GGGCGATTTAGAAAATCGGGCGACGAAAAAAGCCCGAGATTGCGATATCTCGGGCTCCTTGAGTTGGATTTCCGTTCGGATCAGTCAGCTTTTGTCGCCGCAGCCTTGAAGAACTCACGGTTCATGCGAGCAATGTTGCTGACGGAAATTGCCTTGGGGCAGGCCGCTTCACACTCATACTCGTTGGTACAATTGCCGAATCCTTCAGCATCCATTTGTTCCACCATGCTGAGGACACGGCGCTCACGTTCGACTTGCCCTTGAGGCAGCAAGGCAAATTGAGAGACCTTGGCACCAACGAAGAGCATGGCCGACGCGTTCTTGCACGCTGCCACGCAGGCACCACAGCCGATACAAGCGGCAGCATCCATGGCCGCTTCTGCTTGAGGTTTTGGCACCGGCAATGAATTGGCGTCAATCGCACTTCCGGTATGGACTGAACAAAAGCCACCAGCTGCTTGAATTCGATCGAAGGCGCTCCGGTCGACACAGAGGTCTTGGACCACAGGAAACGCTTTGGCGCGCCACGGTTCCAAATGAAGCGTGTCACCGTCGCGAAATTTGCGCATGTGGAGTTGACACAAAGTCGTCTCCGAGTCTTTGCCGTGGGCATGCCCATTGATCATGCAGCCACAGGTACCGCAAATGCCCTCTCGGCAATCGTGGTCAAAGGCGACCGGCATTTCACCTTTTTCGATGAGTTGCTGGTTAAGAACGTCCAGCATCTCGAGAAAGGACATATGTTCGTCAACACAGTCCAACTTGTAGTCGACCATCTTACCGGGCTTGTCAGCTGATTCTTGGCGCCAGATCTTCAAGTTCAGAGAAAAAGTCGTATCGCTCATTACTTGTAGCTCCTCTGGGTGAGTTCGACGTTTTCAAACTCAAGGTCTTCCTTGTGCAGGGTCGGCTCCTTGCCTTCACCCTGGAACTCCCACGCGGCAACATAGCGATAGTTCT
>JAJRYU010000613.1 GCA_024275615.1 Planctomycetota bacterium | reverse complement strand
GCTCTTTTGGTATTGATTGGCCCATCGCTGTGTGCCCAAAATGCCAGACAAAAAGCAGAGGCCAAGAAGTGGGACAAGAAGAACAACGCTCAATTCATAGTCGACGATGAGACGCGCGCGTGGAATCGTGACTTCAAGGTTCCCAAGGCTGTTCATGTCCAAACCAACAATTTCTATCTTCATTTCGACATCGAGAAAATAAAAGTTGGTCAGATCATCTACAAACGCAAGGACGCAGCCCTGCTCTACAGCCGGCGTCTAGAGGAATTATTCCGGAACTGGCGGGCGATTTTTGGTGAACCCTTTCAAATGCCAAGGGGTGGATTCTGGAGCGTGTGGATTCTGAGTAACGTCCGCGACAGCAATCGAATTCGGGCAACGATTTCAAGCGGTGGTGACAAGCTCTTTTCATCAACGAATCCCCACTACATCGTTGGCATGGACAAGGCGGCGCTAAATAACGACGAAGCGCTTCATGCCAATATCTATCACCACACTTCTCACCTCATCACTCAACAGGGTTTTCCCTACGGTAAGTCCGAACCTTCCGGTTGGTTCACAATCGGTGTTGCCCATTGGCTCGAAATCCAAATGTTCGGCGAAACCCGTAATTTCACCACGGGGGAAGTCGCCATGAAGAAGGATCGTTGGCAGATGGGAAAGTGGCCCAAGAAGGTCTACGCCATGGCTCGCAAAGACAAAGCTCCCAAGCTCACCGCTTTCGGCAACCGCTCGGGCAAGAAGCTCAATCCTATGTTGGCGGCGTTCTCTTGGTCCATGGTTGACTACATCATCAATGTCCACCCGAAGAAACGTCACGATTTTGCCGTCATGTTGGCCTCCGGAACCAAGACTCCTGATGCCATGCGCGAAATATTTGGCTGGTCCCTTCCTCGCTTTCATGAGGAATGGCAAAAATACTGCCTGAAGAATCAAGGCAAGTCCGGCATGAAACCCAAGAAGAAGAAACGCAAGTAGTGAGCCAAGCCGGAGCCGCCGCAAAGGCCAAACGAGGGCTCCAGCTTGTTCACCAACGCCTTATCGCTCCGAAGACTTGCGCAGCTTCGGGTGTGGCCTTGCTTTCCACTTGGCCACATCTTCCGTGAGCATTTGGACCGCTTTTTCCATTTGCGTGTCGACGCCAGCGGGCCAATCCCCTGGTGCAGGCCACAGCTCAACATCGGGTTTGCAGCCATTCAATTCCATGTCTTCTCCATCCAAGAGGTACCACCCACGGAAGGGCATGCGCACGAAGGCAAGCCCCATGATGCCACTGCCACCGGTGGAAATAACACCACCGGCGGTTTGCACGCCGACAACCCGACCGCGCTTCAGTGTCTTGATGGCATGGGAGAATATTTCAGCATTCGAAAAGCTGTTCTGGTTGCAGAGAACAATGATAGGTTTGTCCCATGTGGCGTAGATCCTCCTGCCGCCGGGATAACCTTCACCACCGCCCCTCGGTTTGGTAATGGCATGGGTCGGTTGAGTGAGACACGTCAAGAGGTGGTCGGTGATTGAACCGCCGCCGTTCTCGCGCACATCGATGATCAAGCCGTCCTTGCCATGGCCGATGCGGTAGAGCTCTTCGTCAAAGCGCAAGAGGTTGCCACCACTCATGGCTTTGATGTGAAGGTAACCCAACGATCCTTTAGAGAGCTTGTCGACCAATTTGCGATTGCTTGCTAACCACATTTCGTAGAGTTGGGTGCGAACAAACCTATATGTCGTCGGTCGAAGAATGACTTCTCTTTCTTCCCCATCGGCTCCTTTAACCAATAGCCTAATGTCGCGACTGGGAAGACCGGTTAAGACTGAGGCGATCTCCAAGCCAGGGTCGACGTTTTGATCATCGATACTGAGGATGATCTCCCCAGGCCTTAGCAGGCTCTTCTTCATGGCCGCTGGGCTTTTCCTGATGATGTCTTTGATTTTCAGACCTGGACCCTTCCAAGATGGATCGAAGCGGCAGCCCAAATGAGCAGTCCTTTCATTCCACGTCTTTCTGGATGTCGATTTTTCGCTTGGCAAAGAACCCAAGCGAAAGCCCAAATGTGAGCCGTTGAGCTCACCCAACATCATGTTACCCACCTCTCGGAGGGAAGCAGCATCCAAACAGGATCTCGCCATGGGGGCGTACTTACGGTAAATCTCATCCCAGTTGTTATTGCCCAAGCGCTCGTCATAAAAATTGTCGCGCATGAGCATCCATGCTTGTCTAAAGATCGCCGCCGAAAGGCGACCGAGGTCGACAGACTGGCGAGCGGTAAACGAGAATGATTGCGTTTTTCCCGACTTGGAAACGATAGCCGGCTTACCGGACATGAGTCCAACAAGTTTCTTCGCTTCACTGATGGGGCGCAAACCCCTGGGTATGCGTGCCGTTAGAAACTTGGGCGTCAACTTGTCAGGAAACTCTACGGAGTATGCGCCAGATTTGCCGCCCACAGTCGCACTGAAGAGAAGCTTGGCTCCCGTGGGCCAGAAAATCAGGCCCCGCTCGAAACTATTGATGATGCGAATACGGTGAATGCGGTCACGCAGGCCATCGAGATCGACAGTGACCGGTTTGGCTTTGGATTTCTTCTTGCTAGGTGTTGGCTTGCTGGCCGTTTTCTTTTTTTCAGCTCTTGTCGTCGGTTTGCTCGTTGCGGCGGTTGATTTCTTAGAGTTCTTGATCTTTGGTTTGCTCTTACCTTTCTTCTTGCGTTCCTTCATCTTTTTGATGGCTTTTTCGAGAGTTCGGTCTCGAGATGACTCTTCGGCTTTGTCCTTGGCAAGAAAGACGTAGACGATATCGCTTTCGGTGCCAAACCTACGGCCGGCGAATGCCAAGACAGTGCCATCAGGGCTGAATCGGGGATTGTAGTCCCGGTCGGGGTGGCAGGAAACGTTGAATGGTTTGTCCTTGCCGTCAACGCTCTTGAGCCAAATGTCGCTGTTGAAATCGTTGTCTTCGACCGAGTAGGCCAACCACCGACAGTCCGGAGAGAAATCGTAGTCGGGGGTGTTCCAAGACGAGAGCAACTTTCGACCATGGCTGCCATCTAAGTCCATGATCATAAGGTCGCCGCGATCGCGAATGTAAGAGATCCGCTTGCCATCAGGCATGAGGCGAAGATCGGATTCGACGTTTGGATCTCGAGTGAGGTGGGCCAGGGTGAATTCTGAGTTTTGCCAGAAGTACTTCTTCTTGTCGGCGCGTACGGCGGTGCAGATGTCGGCGTTGCCACCCTCATAACTGACAAACATGAGTGTATTGTTGTCGACGAAGAGAGGAGATTTCTCTTCGGCAGCGGTATGCGTCACCTGAACAGGTTCTTTTAGGACGGTGTCCATGACCCAGATATCGTTGCCGGCTGCAAAGGCCATCACTCGACCATCGGGGGTGAAGGTCGCTGCCGTGGCCCGGTCATGAACCAAATTCTGGATACGGTCAATGGTGGAGTCGCCGCCATCAAAGAGCTCAATCTTTGTTGTTGTTCCGGTTTCTGTGTCGAAGCTATAGAGGTCGGAAAGGCGACGGAACACTATGGTTTTGCCATCACGGGCGATGGCAGGAAACATAGGCCCATCACCTACGAACTTGGTCAGCCGGCGGTCCTTGTGGCCAGCGAGGAGGTCATGGTGCCAGAGATTGTAGTTGCCATCCCGTTCACTGACGTAGTAGAAGCCGCTCCCATCTGCATCCCAAAGCGGGTGGCGATTAAAGCTCTTTTCTTTCAAAATGAGTTGGTGTTTACCGCTGCTGCGATCGAAGAGCCAGATTTGTTCGGACTCACTACCGACATAACGCTTGCGGTAGGTCGAGGCGCGCTCCCGACAATAGAGCAAACGGCTGCCGTCGGCCGAAAGCGTGCCGCTATGGCCATAGGCGTCGAACAGAAGTTGCGGGGCCTTGGTGCCATCGAGGGACTGGACAAAATAGCGACTACCGTTGCGCCAGAAGTGGTCTCTGTTGGCTCGAACCAAAAAACCGGTCCCGTCTGCGGTCCACCCGCTGAGGCTGTATCCTTCCGTATGAAGAGTGATGCGCTTGGGTGCGCCGCCGTCAGCAGGCACGACATAGATCTGGTTGGATCCATCACGTCTGGAAACAAAAGCAATCTTGCTGCCATCCGGGGAAAACTCTGGCGATGAATCAGGTCCCGCATGAAAAGTCAAGCGTGACGCTTGTCCACCACTAGTCAGGGCTGTCCAAATGTCGTCACGCCAGGTAAACGCAATCTTCTTGCCGTTCGGAGAAAGGGCTATGTCCCGGACCAAGGTGATCTCTTGCGGTGTTTGTGCCGCGAGTGTGAGTGGGGCGATGGCCACCCAAATAAGGAAGCGTATTAGACGCAAGGTTTTTCTCCAGTGGTAATGCGGAAGCTATGGGCGGGCGAGCATGGCCCAAAGCAGACCATTTGGCAACGTCCAATTGGGTAACGAACCAAGTATGGAAACCTTTCCCGACGAAGGGCAAACCTCCGGAGATCACACGCCTCTTGTCACCGTTGGCAGCCATGGACTCATGAATCCAGCGCCAAGAGAGGGTTGTTGCAGATATCGTTTGAACCGAGTACGCTTCGCTTATGTTGTATCGCCCCGCTGCGGCCGTTTTCTCG
>JAJRYU010000612.1 GCA_024275615.1 Planctomycetota bacterium | reverse complement strand
CTTTGGTACTTCCAGCTCAGAACGATCACGCTCAATGAGCGCGGCCAAACGGCGATCTTCGCCATAAACCGCCAAAAGGCTATCGTCTTCATTCAAAGCTTGTTGCAGTTCAGCTTCTTCTTCTGGACGGATTTCGCCGTCCAATTCCCGTTGAATCAGCCTTTGCAAACGCTCGTTATTCATTTCTCGTTCATGGTCAGTCATTTTAGGTACGCAATCATTTTCTCTTTGAGACGTGCTCGGGCGCGAAAAAGGCGGGATTCCACTGTCCCTTTTGAGCAGGAAAGGACCTCAGCAATTTCGTCGTAGCTGAGGTCTTCGTATTCCCGAAGAACCAGAATATCTCGATATTTAGCAGGCAATTCCGCGATTGCGGAAGCCAAAGTACGTCTCAGTTCGCTGCTGGACAGGCTCGCACCCGGAGTAGCGCTGTCATCGGGAGCGTCATAACCGGGCAAATCTTCAAGGCTGGCAGTCTTCTTGTTGCTTCGCTTTTTCAGGCGGTCTGTGGCTGTGTTGAGGGCAATGCGATAGACCCAAGTGTAAAACGCTGATTTCCAGGCGAACCCTTCCATCTTCCTGTAGACCTTAAAGAAGACTTCTTGAACGACATCTTCTGCTTCGCTGCGATCAGAGATCATGCCGCTGACCAGCGTGAAAATGCGGGGGGTATAGCTTTCCAGCAATTGACGAAACGCAGTTTCGTCACCGTTCTGGGCGCGCTCGATTAAGTCCCGATCATCCACAGTTTGTGGAGATTTCGCCACGATTCTTCTCCTCGTGACCAAGGCTCTTGGCGCCAAGACGCTTAACATTTGAGTTCTCCGAGAGGTTACGGACAACACTCAGACGCAGATTGGCGCAGAATCTTCCTCAATTCTTGAGGGCTTGGTCAGGTATCAAAATTCCAGTTCTTGGATCGCAAAGCCTAAGCCTAAAACCACTTATGGTCAGGAGCCGAATGGCTCGATAGCGACAACTTCCAGGTCATAGCCAGAAAGATTGCGTTTTCTGCCGTCACTATTGGACAAGAGCCGGATTTCCCGGATGCCCAAGTCCGCCAAGATTTGAGCTCCTGTGCCGTAGTTGCGTTCATCCATTTGCATGCGGGATGAAGCATCTGCCCCGTCCTCAGCAAAGGAACGAATGGCGTTGGCCAAGCTCTCATTTCTCTCCCCTTGACGCATGTACAGGAAAAACCCTCTATCCGATTGGGCTAATCGTCTTAGAGCGGCTTCCACTTCTCCGTTACGGCCGCCAATGGGGCTGCCAAAAACGTCACTGGTAAGGCATTCGGCGTGGACACGCCCTAAGACCGGCTCATCAATGGGAGCACCCGGTCCGCCGTCGGCTGGCAGGTCAATGCCGCGAACTAACGCGAGGTGGTTGCGCTGATCAAAAGGGGAAGAATACAAGTGCAGGGTAAACTCACCCCAGGGAGTAGGGAATGGAGACGATCCCAGACGTTTCACGAGTTTTTCGTTCTTGCGACGATATTCGATCAGGTTGGCGATTGACCCCATTTTCAGGTTGTGCTTCTTGACATAGGGAATGAGATCCGGGAGGCGAGACATGGAGCCGTCTTCGTTCATGATTTCCATGATGACGGCTCCCAGGGGTGCGCCACACAAGCGGGCGAGGTCCACGGAGGCTTCGGTGTGACCCGGACGCACCAGCACGCCACCGCGCCGGGCACGAATTGGTGATAGATGGCCAGGTTTGACAATGTCTTGGGCCGAAACGCCGTCGCCGACGCAGGTGCGAATGGTCTCCCAACGATCAGCCGCCGAAACACCAGTCGTGATGCCTTCGGCGGCGTCAATTGTCTCGGTAAATGCGGTGCCGTGGTGTCTGGCAATCGAACCTCGAGTTTGGGCACTGAGATGCAATTTGTCGCAAATGTCAGCCGAAAGGGCTATGCAGAGAAGGCCCCGGGACTCCCGCAACATGAAGTTGATTTGATCCGGTGTGATCCGGTCTGCCAAAGCCACGAGATCGCCTTCATTCTCACGATCCTCTGCGTCGGTGAGGACGACGATACGTCCGGCTTTGAGTTCTTCTATAATCTCGGATGTCGAGCAAAATGGCATGCGTGAGTCCCCTCAAGTGTTGAGTGAGGATAGCATGGAGCATTTGCCCTCGAAAGTGTTGCGGGTCAGCGGATAAAATGGCTAACGTCGTGTCATGACCGATCGCCGACTGGCAAAAACGCCCCATGAACAGATCCAAGGCCGTGTCGTACGTGTTGACTCACGTATGTGCCACGTGGATACACCAAAAGGGACTATCAGCTGCCGCGTTCGAGGTATTCTCTTCAAACAAGAAAAACAGTTTTCTCGCCCTGTAGCTGTGGGAGATGAAGTGCTTATTGAAGAGAGACAAACACCTCCTGCGTTGGTGGTCAAGATACTACCACGGCGGACCTATCTGGCTCGGCGTAAGGCCGGAGGACGAACTCGACAGATCATCGCCGCCAACATTGATCAGGCCATCATGGTCTTGGCCGTGGCTAACCCTCAACTCAATCCGCGCTTGCTGGATCGCATGCTTGTGGCCGCTGAACACGGCGAATTCGAACCTATCATTGTACTCAACAAGGTCGACTTGCTGATTGATCAAGCCGATCTGACGCCGATCTGTGAACTTTACCGCACACTGGGCTATCGTGTGGTCTTGACCAGCACAGTGAGTGGCGCAGGAATCGACGAGCTACGATTGTTGCTCAAGGACAAAGTCAGCGTCCTGACGGGTATGAGCGGAGTGGGGAAATCCGCTCTACTGACAAGTATCCAACCGGATCTGGCCTTGCCATCGAGACAAGTGTCGGCAGCAACTGGCAAGGGTAAGCACACAACAACCCACGCTAGCTTGATACCGATTGAAGTCGGAGGTTATGTCGTTGACACTCCGGGAATTCGAGAATTTGGGATCATCGACATGGAGCCTTGGGAGGTCGGGCATCATTTTGTTGAATTCCGTCCCTATCTGTCCCAGTGTCGATTCCGGACTTGTACCCATGATCATGAGTCCCATTGTGCCGTCAAGGCTGCCGTCGATGCTGACGAAATTGATGCCTACCGCTATGACTCATACACCCGAATTCTCACCACGGTAAGAAACGAGTCACTCTGACCCGATCACAGCGGTGTCCACACAGCTCAAGGGCAAGAGCTGCACATGCGCTACTAAAGCGCAGATCTTCGTTCTTTTCTAGGTCACTTGATAAGTCAGTATCTTGTACGCCCATGACGCCGCTAGAATGCCGATGACGATGAAGATCCAATAGCCGCCGATTTTGCCGATGAAGAAGCGGCTGACGGGTTGGCTCGTGATCATGGAATGAACCAAGATCCCCGGAAGCACAAGAACCAAGAGACAAAGAAGAGTCCCGGCGGGATTTGCCCTAAGAGCGCTGGGTATCTGGAATCGAACGGTGTGGGCAAAAGACGTGGTCATGCCACAAGTTGGGCAAGGATGGCCGTGAGTTTTCAGATAGCCACATGGCTCAAGGCCAAGTTGTTCATGAGAGCCAAACCCACGGGCATCCGGTTGAACGCTAAATGCCGTACTGATAAGCCAAAAGCAGCCGATGATGACGGCGACCTTGAGCCCGTTGTTGAACAACCAGGGTGGGATCATCGATCGACGTGCGCCACAGCCGTAATTCGAGCGATGTGTTTTCCTTGTTTGTAGACTGCTGGCATTCTTAGAACCTTCTGAATTCTTCGGACGTGGTCATGCTTGCGCACAACGATTGAACCGGATGCTAGGAGTTTCCTCATGGAAACCCCACCCACGGGCCATTGAAGGGCTTTGACGTCGGTTGCAGGCTTTTCTGCCAGGAGTTCAACAGCCTGTAGAGTGTAAGATCGAAGTTCGCGAGAGCCAAGCCAACTCGATACTTGCTTGTGGAACGCAGACGAATTGGCGTAGCGGACAATTCTTGTGCCGTCAGCTTGGGTCGAGATGACGGTCAAGTCACTCTCAGGTCTTGCCGCCGTTTTAAGTTGACTGACGTCCGAGATCATTTGATGGAGTAGATCCCGAGAAATGTCAGCCCGTTGATAATCCAGATCCGTTGATTCCCAGTCTTTCTTCGAAACGACGATAAGGTTGCCTTTGGCCCAAAAGAGTGGGGCGGAGTTCTTGGCTACTCCAAGGCCATGGTGGAACACACGAATTGCAGCGACTCGTCCCCGTCGATCATACTCAGCATCGAATCGAGTGGGCGGGGGGGCAATGACCTTCTTGGGCTGTCGCTTGAGGCTGTCGAATCTCTGATCGACTGTCTTCTGCCAACGCAGAGCCGTCCAGGTCGCGAGGCAAACACCGATGATCACAATGATGCCATAAATCTTATAGGAGCGATTCAACGGGAAGAGGCTCGCGTTTTACTTTTTTTCTTAAAGACAATTTCGATGTCGAGTTCGGCGCCATCTTTGACTCGAAACTCTTCATCATAAGTTTTGTACCCCGAATACTTGGCAGTTATGCGATAGAATCCTGGAGGCAATCCACTCACCCTTTGTACACGATCGCGATTGATGTACGCGCTTTTTTCGAATCGCGGTTCGTAATTCGCACCGTTGCTTGTCCAGCCACGGCGTCTCATCTCCATGGGGGCACCGCTCAGCGAGATAATTTTCACTTGAGTCCAGCGTACAGGTTTTTCGTCCTCTGTTTTGGCGGAGATCAAAATGATGGCTGGCTTGCTTGCGGTCACATTGAGATTGCTCAACTCACCGCCAAAAACACCAACGGGTGATTTGATTGTTAGGGGCAATCGACCTCGTTGTTCAAAAGCGAACTCATAGTTTCCGGTTTCCAGTGAATCTACGAAATAGTAACCATCGGTTTCGGTGTTGCCTTTTCGGACGTATTTTGTCCCTTCCGGAGCGTCGGCTTTGCGAACATAGATCGCCGTCCAGGCAATGCCTTCGCCAATACTGTTCTTCACCCAACCTTCCACCGACCCACCGGGGATCAACTTGATCGCCAGTTCGTCCGGTTCTGCCGTGACGGAAATAGCGACGGCGTCTTTTTTGTAGTTGGTATGGCCTTTCGACTTGATGATGAGGCGATACGTGCCGTCCGGTGCGAAAATCTTGAATTTCCCCGCCTTGTCGTTGACCCAAATCGACCGCTTTGTGCGCCACTTGTTTCGGCTGCGAGGCTGCTCTTGTTGCAATTCTACTCGATAGGAACGGACAGGCTTGTCGTCGGTCTTGTCTGTAACTACTCCCCAGACGTAACCGTCAGGGCGCAATTCAAAATCAATACGGTTTTCTACCGGGAAGATCTTCTTCTTTGTGTCGGCGGAGAATCCGTCACATCTTGCTGTCGCGGTGTATGGCCCTTCACCCAAGTTGGTAATCTTGTAATTTCCGTCTTTGTCGGTTTTTCCGTGACCGTAACTTCTTTTGCTTCTGATCGTGATTCTGGCGTTTGCTATAGGAGTATCGTCTTCCTCCTTGACCGTACCTTCGACGATGCCGCCATCTTTCAGAATGAAATCGACGCCTTCCATTGTGGCGGAGCCGACAACTTCCAATCGGTTCTTGTATTGAGTCGCAAATCCTCGTGCCATGGCGGAGACGCGGTACTTTCGGGCTGAAAGTTGATCGAAGGCATATTCGCCCTTGTCGTCGGTGAGTACGCTTTTTTGGCTGTTGCGGCCGCTGGGCGTCCATTCATAGAGACCGGAAGGGGAAAGTGTGACTTTGACTCTAGGGATCCCTTGGCCTGATTCGTTGTTGATCATGCCCTTGATGGTGCCGCCAGCACGCATAATAAGCGTGAAATCTTTCTCCTTTTCGCCTTTCTTCATTTTGAACTGCTTGGAGAAGGTATCCGCCCAGCCTTTTGCCACCGCTCGAATCCGGTATTGACTCCAGTTCTGGCGGCGCAGACCAGAGATTGTTGCTTGGCCGTTTTCATTCGTTGTGGCGGCGAAACGCGTGTTTCCCGTGTCCCACATGTTCTCTTTTCCCCAGCTCTCGAAAACCTTGACATTGACATTTTTGAGAGCTGTTCCCTTTTCATCAAGGACAGTGACATTGAGGCTACCACCTCGATCCAATTCGATTTTCAAGTCCGCTACTTCTCGACTGCCGGCCAAGCCGACCATACGGCTGTGAGTGAGGAAACCCTCGGCGTGGACTTGGAGGTTTTGCGACTTCTTTTCCAAGCCGCCCATTCGAAAGCGGCCGAAGTCGTCCCCCTTGATCGTTCGATTCCCCACTTTGACCGTTGCTTGAGCAATCCACGTTCCTGTTTTGTCCGTCACAACGCCTTTGATCGTGCGCCCGGCGCTCATTGTGAGTTCCACTTTGGCGATCTTGCCTTGTTCGATTTTGATCTCGTGGTCTTTGATAGGCAGGAAATCGTCTGCAATCGCACTCAAGTAGAGATCGCCAACGAAGAGTCCGTAAATGATGAATTTACCTTCCTTGTCACTGATCCCCGACTCGCTCCAGCGCCCCTTGTATTGCCGAACGCTGACCTTGACTCCGGCGATGGGTTTGCTGCTTTCTTTGGCGGTGAGAGTTCCGGTGACGGCCCCACCGACTTTGAGTTGGATCTTGAGGTCGGCTCCCGCTTTTACTTCATCCTCAAGATGGGGGGCAAAAGCCAAATGGCGAAAGGAGAGGCGATAAAGACCATGGCCAGGGACTGTGATTGAAAAACGCCCCTCTTCGTTGGTGGTTGCTTCTCCAAGATGTCTGGTGACGAGACCATAATTGAGCTGGCCGTAGGGAAAAAAGAGCGTGGATTTGACTTTGACATCCGCAAGAGGCTCACCTTCATGGTCCAAGACCGTTCCGACAATCGTGCCTTCTTCGGCGACAATGTCGGCTATTCTTGGTTCGGTCTTGGTGTTTTCTTCTTGTGCGTTGTTGGTGGTGCGACGGCTGGGATTGGCATTGCGATGTATTCCACTTCCGGTGTCCTCATCAATTGCCGTCAAATCAATGGGAGCATTTTCGAAATCGTCACCGTCGTTCGATCCGTATACCAATCCAAAGGCACCGGCGGCGACACCAATGGTGACGATCGCGAGCACGAGGAAAAGCTTATCCGCTTTTGCCATGGTTCAGGTCCTTCAATACGCTCCTGGAACGATCTTAGAGGCACTGAGATTGGTCTGCAACAAGAAAACGCGCCTTCGGGGAAATCCCGAAGGACGCCCAACATTTGTCTTGCAGGCCAAGCAATGCAGCGTCAAGAGAAAGCGTCTAACGGCCCATGTAGCGGCCGTATCCACGGTCTCGTCTTCTACCGTCATGGACGCAAGAGGAGCACATTAGTTTCGACTGTTTGAATTTTTTTGGGTAATTCCACTCTCATCCTGTTCTCGCGTCCGCCATCTGAACAATTCGCTGCATCGTAACCGAGCAACTCCCTATTTCTTATGGTCAAACATGTTGTCACGCGGCCATGGCTGGGTTTGGCAATCGTCTTGTGGCGAGCTGCTTTGATATCTTCCATGTGGAGGGAGCAAAACTCACTTTCAAGCCGACTACCACCACCTAATCGACGAGTTTCCTGCAACATTGCTGACAATTTCTTGATCGGATCGCAGTCAGACGATATAGAGGTTCAAACGACCGAAAATCAGATACCGGCAGAAGCGGGCATCGAGACCGTTCCAGACACAACATCAACGGCCTGCATGGTAATTCTCAGACCGACCGGCAGATTGGCGGTTGGAAAGGGAATGATGACATTGCCTTCAAAATCCGCATAACGAGAAAAATCCAGGCTGGTGACGGAGATTGCAAACAGAGGATCAGAAACGTTGACATAGACGTATGGAAAGCCATTCATCGATGAGATCGGCAGTGAAAGTGGTCCTGGAAAAATCGAATTCGAGGCGAATAGCTGCACTGACTGGAATGGTGTTGCACCACTCACTGCATAGCTATGGAATCCAGCGGGGGAAGGGACAGTTATTGGACTGAATAATCGAAATACCAGTGAATCGCTTGTCTTGAATGCAATTCCTTCCAGGACTTCCTTGTCGACGAAACCAAGTGAGCCGGAGTCAATAGGGCTACCCGCCATGTTCGCCAACGAACCGTTCAAGGCGGTGCTGAAGAGCTTTCCTTCAATCAGGGAATTTGTTGAAGCGACGGCAAAGATCCAGTCACCCGGAGAATTGGGGTCTGGCGTGAATCCCGTAAGGTCGACCACAGTCGTGAAGTTCGTCCCCAAAGCGTTGTTAACAAAAAGCAGAATGTCTGCCCGCGAATAGAGCATCTGCGCGGTTGTTGAACCTGCGGGCAAGACAAAGACGACTGATTCGTCGAAAATCGGGTTTCCCGAGTTACTGGCGATGAGCCCGGGTTCAGTCGATACCTCATCAGTGGCAAAGGAAAAATACAGTGAGCCGTCGGCAGCTTCGTGGAAAGCATCCACGTCGATTGTTGACGTTTGTGTTGCATTGGCGAAAAGACTTTCAGGATAGACGACGTTCACTTGACCCTGCGTTTCGATCGCGAAAATATCACCGTCTTTGACCGTTCCTCCCAGGATTTTCATGGTTTGATCCACAGACAAGAGGAGTCCAAGGACATTGTTCGGAGAAGGTGATTGTGCCACGGCAATGGCATCGATGTTTTTGTTGAAATCGGCCAACGAGAAATCGCCATCAGCGTCGCCGAGAAAAGTATGAAGGGCGGTCTGCGGCACGAGGTGGCGGGCATCACTTGATTGGCTGTCGACGACTAGTAATTCCTCCGGTTCAAAGGATCCGCCTGGTCCTCCCGTGGTTGCTGCAAATGTCTTGGTCGTGAAGACCATGGACTGGGCGAATGTCTGGTTGAAAATGGAAACCATGACGAGAATGAAAAGCACTAAAATGAGGTTCTTCATGTTCTACTCCAAGACTACCGGGTCGAGAGAATCGCGAGATGGGGTCTCCAGCATGCTTGTCGTCATGTCTTGGCGAAACGGACCGAGAATTCAGTTCAACTTGGGAATTCACTCCTTTTTTGTCCACAAGAACAGGAGTCGTTCGGGCTCAGTCATAGACATTCTCACCGCCTCAAGTTTGAAGGTGAACTCACGAAAAAAGCGGAGCATCTCGATGATGCTCCGCTTCGATCTTCTCGGGCGCCAATCCCTTTGGTTACTGCGTGTTTTGTTGGATCGTCGCTTTCTTGATTTCCAGGACCTTGTCCCGGGGTGCGTAGTCGATCTTAGCGTTGTCGTGGAGTTCTTTGAGCCACTTTTTCATGTGGTAAGTCTCGTACTCTTCGCGAATCCAGTCGGCGTATCGAGGCTCGTAGAAGTCGATCGGCCCACTTCGGGGTGGACTGATCTCGTTAGCCATGATGATGTGCCAACCGTAGATGGATTTGACTGGGCCGACGATTTCACCTTTTCTGGTCAAGGAACACGCGGCATTCGAAAAGTCTCTGTCGTATGCACCACCCAGCTCTTTGACCGGTTGGGGCAACTCCCCTCCGTTGGCAGCATTGGTGCTGTCGTCCGAGTAGGTCTTGCACAATTCATCAAAAGAAACACCTTCTTGGATGAGCTGCAAAATCTTCTCGGCTTTGGCCTTGCCGGCGTCCTCCGCATCTTTACCTTTGGTGATACCCGTAGACATATCTACTGTTGACACCAAAATGTGTTTCACCTTGACATAGCGAGAGCGAAAGTAGCTGTCATGCTCCTTGCGGAACGCTTGCATGCTCTCCGTGGACACATCGGCATTTGTTGAGCGGATCCAGGCTTGGACGTTGCGCCATCGGACTCTCTCTTGATCCGGGGTGAGCCCTTTCGCTTGAAGTACCATGCTCCAACTAAACGGTGGCTTGAACTTCTCCTGCATTTCCCGAACGTAGCCTTCGATTTCAGAAGGTGTGACCACAACGCCAGTCTTTTGCATGGAACGTTGCACCAAGT
The DNA here is from genome assembly GCA_024275615.1 of Planctomycetota bacterium. GTDB lineage: Bacteria > Planctomycetota > DRQF01 > S139-23. The sequence continues at coordinate 3,038 of JAJRYU010000612.1, read as the reverse complement.
AGTCGGCGACAAGCTGTCGCTGACCTTGAATGACAGTGGTGGGCCGTAGCACACCCTTGAGGAATTCCATCGCTTCATAAGGCAGAACTTCATAACTCACAACCTTGCCCTTGATGACCGTGTTGAGGGCAGCGATGGCCCCCTTGGGAGGGGCTGGCTTACGGCCACGAATCATGATGGAGTACTTGTTGACCAATTCGCTCTTGTAAAGGCGCAACAAAAATACGTTCGCTTGTGATGTGCGTTGCTCTTCAGGAAGGTTCTTTGCCTTCCACATGAGTTTCTTCCATCCTCTGGATGTGGTCGCCGTACGACGCAAATAAGCTCGGGTAAAGACTCCCGTCTTGATCAGCTCCTCCATGCTCTTTCCCGGAGCGAATCGAGGCAAGATCCCTTCCAGCTCTTCGCGCATTTCTGCTTCGGACACCGTGATGCCGGCGCGTTCCATTTCCAACTCACACATTTTCATGTCAATGAGATTGTTGGCGATGGTATCCAAGTTGGTCTCTAAGAGGACCCACATGAGATCGGCGAAGGTGAGGTCGACGTTGTCGACAACAGCAGCGATGCCCGGCGAAACGATGACGCTGTCGCGATTGACCGACTCGACAGCGACGAAATTCTTCTTCAAGGGAGGTAGGGGGACCGGGGCATTGTCAAAGTCTTGGCCTGTTAGTGGCGCAAGCATCGCAGTGATCATGGCAATCGGCAACAGCCAGTTCGGTCGGTTCATCGTTTTCAAGCTCCTCAAGGGGCAGTAATCTTTACTTGCGTCGATAGCGAATCCGCAGACGCCTGACCTGTGACAATGGACGTCTTTGTGCTCCCACGCGTGGTAGGAATCGCAACCTGACGCGGATCTTACGGCAATTCACCAAGGCGTCCAAGCTTGTCCAGGGTGTCAGACTACCGTCTGCTCGGCTTCCCTGATAAAGAAACCGAAAGTCCTCGTGTTCTGATCCATCGGCATCAAGGTAGTCCGCCGAAGGAACGAGAAAATACTCAGGATCGTCGATTTCAGCCTCGTGCCAGGCGGTAATCACCTCCAAGTAGTTCCGAATGTGAATTCTCGTCGCAAAATCCCAGGAAGCTGTATGGTTTTTGCGATTGTCGGGGGAATCGTCGGTCTGGGCGGCGAGAAAATTGGGTTTTGGGCTTTTGGAGGTTTTCACCCACCAGCGCAGGGACAAAACCTCCGGATCGGCGAATGAACCATCCAAGGTGGCGCTTCCAAGGGCATTTTCAATTTCGAGTACCACGTCACGGTTTTTTCCGCTGTACAAAAAAGGTCGCTCGAACATCAGGTCAATCCACGCCCCGTCGTCAAGAACGCCCCAATCGCCACTGGGTGTTTTGGTCCATTTGCTTCTACGTTTTTTGACGACGTACTCGCCTCGCACGGACCCTTTGGCAACGGTTTCTGTGACCAGCGAGCTAAATTGAGTGGCGAGATTGGCCTCAAAATCGAGGCTCAGTCCGTTTTCTTGTGCGGATATTGATGCGTGCCCCAAACGAATGAGAATTCTGGGGAAGATGATGTCAGTGGGGATCAGCCAGGGGGCAATTGACGGGTCTTTGAACTCCGGGCGTTCTTCTGGCGGTGCCTTCAGAGCACAGAACCAACTAAAACCCGTGATGTAGCCGGGCAATTCGCCGAGGAGGCTTCCAGGGATTTTGATTTGAGTACGGCTAGGTGAGTGGCTCCAGGTAGCTGGTGGGCCATCGAGCGCTTGCTCCCAGGTCCTCACACCAGACGAAATTGAGCTGAAGGGAGCCAATTGGGGCGTTGCGAAGTCTTGGCTCATGTCCAAGGAGGGATTGTCCAAGGGGCTTAAGGCGCTGGTGGCGAAGCTAATGTCGATTTGGCCTTCATAGCCGGCCTTGTTGGCGCTGCTGAACATGACAACAAGGTCGCTTTCCGGATGCCTGCCATTGAGGGCAGCGAGGGCAGCTTTCTTGATCAGGAGCCGAAACCGTGCCGCTGGCAGAAAGGCCTCAGTTTTTCTCCATGGGGAAACACGAAGAGTCTTGCCGTCCCCATCAATGGCGATTGTCGGGAGAATAGCTGGGCCGAGTTGCTTCCTCCCCAAGACTTGCCTGATTGAGATGAGGTCTACTGAGCGGATCACCGACTCGGGGTCAACGGCGAGGGTGCTGCGAATCGAGAGAGTTGCGCCACGTTGCAGGCTGCTTCTGGCGGCGAGCACAGGCGCAAATAGCTCCATTGGATCGCCATAGTCCAAGAAATTGTGGCCGATGCTGAGCTCGAATTCGTAGTCGCGATCGAGTGTTGTGCGGAATTTGTCGCGAAAAGGGACAGCCAATCCACGCATGATCTTGAGCTGCAATTTTGAATTGAGAGGCCACGCCGGAGGGTCTTGCGGACGAAGCAAGACGCGGTTGTTCGTCACAGTGACAGAAAAGTGGACTTGGGCGTGATTCTCGTCGAACACCCTGATCAGGGCCTCAACCGGGGTTGCGGCATTGACATCGTTGTTGAATTTGATCTCTATGGTGCCGTTCGCCGCCACCGGCTTTTCTCGGGAGACGATGCCTTCCACGACAAAAGTGCCGGGAATGTCTCGGCCGATTCTGGAGACCAATTTCCAGCACAATAGCAGTGCGACAAGCAGGACAAATGCTGCCGGAAACGACTTTCGAACGATTCGGATCGTCTTTCTCCCCATTGTTCGTGCTACTTCTGACTCGCCCAATTGTCCAATCTTGCTCCTTTTCAAAAAAGGAAGGAGATCCCGTGGCATTCTCTGAGGTCGCTGCGAGTCTTGGCGACCGGGGGGACGTGAGTCCGCTCCTCGGTTCTCGACGCAGATCTTCCTATGATACTCCATCTCAATGTTCGCGGCCTCGTGGTCCAGTCGGAGAAAAGCATGCTTTCTGATCCTCGTTCGATTTCTTACGTCCTGGAGTGCATTCATGCGCCGATGCGGCACGACCCCCAAGCTCTCAAACGGCTCTATGCCAAGACCGTGGAGGAACCCGATCTCGGTTATTCCAACTTCAATACTGGGCCGATGGGG
>JAJRYU010000047.1 GCA_024275615.1 Planctomycetota bacterium | reverse complement strand
GTCACGAGTGACCAGTTTATCTTGGCTCAAAAGTGGACCCTTCCTTACCTCAACCGATTGCCACAGCTCATCGCTGATGGCTGGCCTATTTGGGTGATCGTCAGGAATCCGCGTTATACAATTGCTTCGTGGAAGCGGTGCCCAGCTCACTTCGCCATTGCCAATATCACACCCGCCGATTGGCAACTCAGCCACATTCCGTTTTCGACTCTGGCAGCTGATATGAGGCGTATCGAGATTTGGAATCACTATGCCGAGATCATTCACCACTACCGAGATGAGCTTAATGTTGTTCGGTACGAAGACTTGGTCGCCGACCCATTGCGAGTTCTCGGTGAGTTTTGCGATGAATATGGCCTGCAATTGCCAGATCATCTTCCGGCAATGGAATCACGCAATCAAGATTGTTCCTATGAAACGATTCCAGACCCGCTCAGTCTGGCGATCAACGAGTTTGGGAGACTTGATCTGTTCGGTTATGAACGAATGTAATCTCCTCGTGAATGACGAAATGTTTCGCCTTCATCTCCACTCTCCTGCCTTTTCTTGAGAGTCCCGGGTCTTCATCGGCCTTGATCAACGGAAAGGAACGATCGTGACAGAGAGAATCAAATGCCGCAATGAAGAATGTGCGGCTACGATACAACCGTCGACCGCGATAGAAACGGGTGGCCTGTGCAAGCCCTGTGAGAAGAAGATCAAGCACCCAGAGGTGGACTCCAGGTTCGCCTTCCTTGGAAACCTCATTGGAAATTCTCTCTTTCTTTGTGTCATCGCCGTGGCCTTGGCTTGCTGGTTCTATTTTTTCTCTGATCTGTTTGGTTCGCTCACATTGCCGGGGAAACTTGAGCGCAACGGCATCGAGGCCAGAGCCGTGTTTTGGGAGGTGGAAGTCGAAGAGCAGACCTACGGCAGTTCCATTCCCAAGAGGATCGTCTACAACAAGACATACAAAGCGCGGTTTTTCGCACAAGGCAACCGACTTTGCCAGATAGATATGGAAAAAGGTGTCGATTCATATCCTTTCATGAAAGTGCTTGCGACACGCCAGCCTTTTCTCATTCGCTATTTGCCGGATGATCCATTTGCATACACCTACGCTTTCAGGCACGACAAAGATGATATGACGAAGTTCATTGCAGATGCGAGAAGCCAAGCACTGCTAAAAACTGCCGTCATTCGAGCGGACCCCATTGTTCTTTCTACTGATAACCAAAGAGGTTTTGCCATCGTTCATGTGTCAAATGAGATGTTGAATCATTCCTGGCTCGGGCATCATTTGATTCTTGCGAGAACGAAAGAACTTGGACTCAGTGACCAAGGGCGAAGTGATGCTTTTGTCGGCTTGACTGCGAGTGAATATTCCGGCGGCATGACAAGCCAGGAGAACCTCCACCCCGAAGGCTCTTCGGCTCAAGATGCTCTTGCTGTCGTGAATCTCGTGGAACCTGATGACGAAGTCGAATTCAGATTGCGGTCGAGTGTGCGAGGGAGTGATGGCCGCAAATTTCTCTTGACGGCGACTTTTTTCTTGAACTTGTCACGATATCGACCTGTCAATGTCACTATCAGCGACGTTCGGACAATTGCAGCGTCTCTTCAACGGTGAGACGAATGAATCAGTCCTTCGATCTACCACGAGGAACGACCGAAGCTGGGTCAGGATGGCGGAAACGGGTTGGCACAGTGGCAGGGTAGCCGCCCAGAGCTTGCGCGCATCGTGCAAGAGAAAGCCAAGCGTGACGATTTTTCCCGGACTCAATGTCGTCGGTGTCAAAACTCCTCGACGTATCCATCTCAGAAGGGACATCGCGTCTTCCTTGAGCGCGTGTGCCAATTTTAAGAGCTCTAACTAGCAGCGGGACAGCTTGCGCTGGCCGTTGCCTGGCAATATGAATGTCAGCCAATCCGATCAAGGCTTCCAGGCTACGGGAATCAGTGCCCAACACGAGCTGGTACGATGATTCCGCCTCCTTCATGAGCCCCAACATTTTTTGCACGCGCGCCAATCCAAGCCGTGGCCCGGCGATGTTGGGCTCGATGGCAAGGACCTCCTCGTACAATGATGAGGCTCGCTTGAGATCGTTGATGGGAGCGCCATCTTGTGAAAGAAGGTCAGCCAAGAGAAACGACGGTCTGGGTAACTTGGGGTAGAACTTGCGTAGTTGTTCCAACGTCTTGCAGGCTTCCTGGTTTTTTCCGAGGAGCCGCAACGAATGAGATAAATCAACCAAAGAAGCTTCGTGCTTGGGGTTGATGCCCAGGGCTTGCCGGTAGATGCGAACGGCTTCTTGGTAGTCGCCACTTTTCTTGGCGCGGCTTGCAGCACGATATAACTTGAAGAAATCGGCGCGAGATTCTTGGACGTGTGAACGCGCTTTCGGCGGTGAATCTTCGGAATCATGATCAGATGAGCCATCACCACATCCACCCAGCAAGGTAGCGATAACGAGGATTCCCAGTAGCGGGCGTATCTTGAATATGGCCAAGGCTCAGTGTCCTTCCGTTTGTACGATCGTGAGGATTTGATTAGCTTGAATGCTAGCTAACTCACTCTTACTCCCATCGGGCCAGATGATCTTCATTCCGTCGACTCGGGTATGCGTTCCGATCCCAAAACTTAAACGGAGTGGGCGGTGGCTGAGATATGACGTTCCCGCACCCACTTCGCGGACCATTGTTCGTCCTGCCACAGTGACTTCGACGCGGGCACCGACGGCGAATCGGTTACCTTTGGGCTGGCGCAATTGGACACCGAGATAGTGCCCCGTTGGCCCTTCGTTACGCAGGACATGGACCGGTCCGAAGTTAGTGGTGATCACAATGTCCAAGTCGCCGTCGCCATCAATGTCGCCTTCTGCGAGGCCGCGAGCGTTCCATAGAGCACTCCAGCAGTCTCCTGCGGCATTTCCTACTTCGAAAAAACCTGAGTCTCGTTTCTGCCAAAAGAGTTGAGGCCGTTGAGCTTCTAAGACACGGGGGTCATTCTTTGAAGGCATCGTCGAACCGTTAACGACGACGAGGTCAAGAATTCCGTCGAAGTCGTAGTCAAAAAAAGCCGTACCCCAACCGACGAAATTGAGAGCCGACGCTCCTAAGCCAACGAAGTCTGCAACATCCCCGAAAGTCAAACCAGTTTTCGAAAGATCTTTCGTCGAGCTACGGTCACGCCAAAGATTGGCATAGGCCCCGTTCTCTTGTGCTAACCAATGGGTGATAAAAAGGTCGAGATCACCGTCGCCGTCCATGTCCGCAACTGCGTTTCCCATGGCGCCGCGATAATCGGCGGAACGAGAGGTTAGACTTCGATCCTTGAAACTGCCGTCTTTTTGGTTTTCAAAATAGCTGTTCTTTGAGACGTCATTGAGCACGTAAATGTCTGGCCACCCATCTTCATTGAAGTCGGCAAAGGTGACGGACAGACTCTTGCCTTCAGGGTCATCGATGCCCAAGTCTGATGCTTTTTCGACGTATACGCCCTTGCCGGTGTTTTCGTAGTAGCGATTTACTTGGGGGTCGTAGGATGACGGGTTCAGAGTTGAGGGCAACGAGTAGTCACCTTGAGGGCTTGCTTGAGGAGCACCACCGTCCCAGAGAAAGTCGACGTAGTTGCAGACGTAGAGGTCGAGATCGCCGTCGCGGTCAGGATCTGCAAAGACGGCCCCCGCGCCAAAACCTCGATCGCCTACTTTTGCCGAGTCTGTTACATCTTCGAAACGCAAATCGCCCAGGTTACGAAAGAGACGATTCTTGCCGTAACAAGTGATGTAGATATCAAGGAGTCCGTCGTTGTCGACATCCCCTATGGCTACACCCAGTCCAAAGTCTCGAACATCCAAACCGGAACCCTCTGTGACATCTGTGAAATGTCCACCGTCATTGCGAAATAGTCTATGGGTTGGACCTGTCTTGGGCGACTTCGCGGTTGTTGGACTTCCGGCCCCAATCGGCCCGGAGAGTTCGACCAGGACTAGGTCTAAGTCGCCGTCACCGTCCAAGTCTTCAAGTCCACATCCCGGCCCCATGTCTTCTGGCAATACCGAGGACCGAGGGCCGAGTCCGTGTTTGACTTTGATACCGAATTCAAGGGCGGCTTCGACGAATTTAGTCTTCGGATGATCCTTTGGCAGGCGTCGTGCCAGTCTGTCGGTAATGCCTTCAACTCGGCGAGTACGCGACGTGGACGTCGGTTGGTCGCTCTTGAAAATGATCGCCAAAGTGCCACATGCGATGGCTACGAGGCCAACCAGGGTCGCTGTCAGCAGAATGCGTCGCTGGCGACGCGCCAACGGACGCTTCATTTCTTGGGCGCCTCCAATTGAATAACCACTTCATCGGTGTCGATCACTGTAACCGGGGCAGTGACATCAGTGCGGTCCAAGACGATGTTGAGGAGATGTTGATTGACCTTGCGGTAAAGGAGCCGCGCTTTGAATGAAAGCGGACCTTCGAGATTCGCAGGGAGTTTGAATTTGTGGTCGCCTTCGCCAGGCATTGTTTCTTTTGTCTTGGAAGCTTGGCTCGGGCACTGGAATTTGAACCGAGCAGTGTCGGTGAATCCAGGAAATAGTGCGCGCTTGAAGCGGGCACCAACCAATCCCCAAAGATTGTGGCGATCAATGAGGTTGCCTTGAGCGTCAACACCTTCTGCTTTGAAGACAAACGACCCTTCTTCAATGAAATTGGTATCGGTGAGCTTCCCTGAGTGATAAACGACGTTGCCACGGGCATCTTTGACTTCCGTTTCAACCCAGCATTGAATGATATCCAGAGGCCCAGTTGGGAAATCGTGCCCGACCTTGCGACTTTTTATTTCCACACTGAAGCGAATGTCCTCGCCGGGGCGAATTTTCTTTGTGTCAACACGCAACTTTATGGGGAGGATCGGGCCGGAATTCACGAGGTCGGGGGTGGGGACCAAGTTGGAACTCATGCGATAATTCTCTGTGAGACTTGGCCATTTGTGAGCGATCTCTGGAACCACAGATTTGCCCTGGAGCCACTCTTCCGTCATTCTTGTGTGCGTCTCCCATCCCGGCAGCTTGAGGACACCTGCCATGAGTTGGTTCGCCCC
>JAJRYU010000611.1 GCA_024275615.1 Planctomycetota bacterium | reverse complement strand
TGAGAAGAGGGCTACCCTTTTGGGCGACCGCTTCGAGGACGGTGATAATCTGGCGCAAGTTGGAAATCTTTTTTTCGTAGATGACCACGTAGGCGTCTTCCAAGACCGCACTCATGTTGCTGGTGTCGGTGATGAAGTAAGGCGAGATGAATCCCTTGTCGAATTGCATACCGTCGACCACAACCAACTCGGTGCTTGTGCTCTTGGCCTCTTCGACCGTGATCACACCGTCTCGACCGACTTCGTCAATGGCTTGTGCCAAAAGATCGCCGACTTCGGAGTTGCCATTAGCAGAGATGGTGCCGATCTTAGCGACATCACTGCTGTTTTTGACAGGGCGAGCTGCATTCTTGAGGGCTTCCGTGGCGATCGTTGTGGCTTTGTCAATTCCACGTTTGATCAACACTGGGTTAGCTCCCGATGCTACGACGCGCAAACCTTCAGCGAAGATCGACTCGGCCAAGATTGTCGCTGTTGTCGTGCCATCGCCAGCTTTGTCATTGGTGCGAGAAGCAACTTCGTTAACGAGTTTGGCGCCCATGTTTTCGAATGGATCTTCGATCTCAATTTCGCGGGCAACAGTGACGCCGTCCTTGGTGACAGTCGGTCCACCAAAACCTTTTTGGTAGATCACGTTCTTGCCGCGAGGGCCGAGCGTAACCTTGACTGCGCGGGCGAGCTGACGCACACCTGCGAGAATTTTCCGACGAACATCATCGTCGAACATCATTTGCTTGGACATTTCTTGCTCCAGCTTTTGGTTACTTAGTGATCTTGGCGAGGATATCCCGCTCGCGCATGATCTTGTATTCCTTGCCGTCGACTTTGATGTCTGTTCCGGCATACTTGCCATAGACGACGCGGTCGCCTTTCTTGACGCTCATCATGGTGCGAACGCCTTCGTCGCTCAAAACACCAGGACCAGCAGCGACGATTTTTCCCTCTTGGGGTTTTTCTTTGGCTGAGTCCGGAAGGACGATACCACCAGCAGACTTGCTCTCTGCTTTGGCAGCTTCAATAACGACGCGATCGTCGAGGGGTTTGAGTTTCATGTGTGTTCTCCGTTTGTTCGCTTTGTGTGGTGTTTAGAAGCCCATGCCAGGCATGCCGCCCATACCGCCCATGCCACCCATACCGCCCATGCCACCCATACCACCCATGGGATCCATGCCTCCGCCAGCGGCGGCGGCCATGGGATCTTCTTCGGATGGAATATCGGTAATAAGTGCATTTGTCGAAAGCAACATGCAGGCGACACTGCAGGCGTTGACGATGGCTGTGCTCGTGACCTTGGCCGGATCGATAACACCCATCTCGAAAAGATCACCATAGGTGTCGGTCAAGGCGTTGTAGCCGAAGCCGTCCTTGCCTTCCAAAACCTTCTTGCAAGCGACACTTCCTTCAGCCCCGGCATTGTCAGCGATCTGACGAAGCGGTGCCAGAATAGCCTTGCTCACAGCAGTGATACCCATAGCTTCGTCGCCTTCAGCGCTAACTTTTTTGAGAGCCTTTTGAGCACGTGCCAAAGCGACGCCTCCGCCTGGGAGAATTCCATCTTCCAAAGCGGCGTGGGTGGCGCTCAGAGCGTCTTTGACTCGTGCCTTTTTCTCTTTGACTTCCGCTTCCGAGCTGGCGCCGATGCTGATGAGGGCGATACCGCCAGCCAGTTTCGCCAAACGCTCTTGGAGCTTTTCGCGATCATAATTGCTGTCAGTGTTTTCGATCTCGTTTTGGATTTGGGCAACGCGCTTTTTGAGCTCTCCAGGTTTACCGCCACCTTGGACAATTGTTGTGTCTTCGGAAGTGATCGTGATACGTCGTGCCGTGCCAAGATCCTTCAAGGTGAGTTTCTCAAGATCAATGTCGGCGGCCAGATCCTTAAAGACCGGTTTGGCGCCGGTGAGGACAGCCAAGTCTTCGAGCATTGCCTTGCGACGGTCGCCGTATCCCGGTGCTTTGACTGCCGCAACTTGCATGGTGCCACGGACCTTGTTGACAACTAACGTTGCTAAGGCTTCCCCTTCGATATCTTCAGAGATGATCAAAAGAGGCTTCTGGGCCTTGGCTGCTTGCTCCAACAGGGGCACGAGTTTGGCGATACTGGTGATCTTGTCCTCGTGGATGAAGACCAAAGGTGACTTCAAGTCGCATTCAAGTGACTTGGGGTCTGTCACGAAGTGAGGAGACAAATAGCCACGATCGAATTGCATACCCTCAACAACTGTGACTTCGGTGTCGGTGCCTTTGCCTTCTTCAATGTTGACGACGCCATTGGCGCCGACTTTTGAGATGGCATCAACCAAAGTCTTGCCGATCTCCTTGTCATTGTTGGCGGCGATAGAAGCGATCTCGACGAGTTTCGATTTCTCGCTCAGAGAGATCTTCTTCGATTGGCGACCGAGATCTTTTGTCACTGCGTCGACGGCGAGTTTGATGCCGCGAATCACAGCTGTGGGATCAGCACCCGCTGTAGTGGCTTTCAATCCCTGCGTGTAGATCGACTCAGCTAGAACGGTGGATGTGGTTGTTCCATCACCGCAAACATCGTTGGTCTTGTCGGCAGCTTCTTTCAAGAGCTGTGCACCCAGGTTTTCGTTGGGGCAACTGAGTTCGACCTCATCGGCAACCGTGTAACCATCTTTGGTGATGCTGGGACCACCAAAACCTCGGTCAATGATCACAGTACGCCCACGAGGGCCGAGTGTACTCTTGACCGCCATTGCCAGCTTCTGAACGCCGGATTTCAAAGCCTCTTGGGCCTCGGCGTTGAAGATGAGCTTCTTGGCCATAACTTCGATTCCTTTCTTGTACGTTTTCACCTTCGAGGCCGTTCCTAATGGGGACCTCGGGCTCGTCCGTGGTGTAACAAATACCAAGCCGATACGGTTTCTCTGTTTTGTGATTCACAAGATAAGGGTAGATAAAGACTTGGAACAATCCGCGATTGGCCGCTCTGACCGTTGATTTGGGTTTTCTGTCACGCTGTCATGAGCGCGTACGCTCTTTTGAGCTGGCGTGACAGAATGGCAGGATAAATGCCCATCTCGTTGCTGCCGCATCGGCGGGTCAGGAACCTTGTTTTTCGACGATCTTGAGCAAAGGGAGTCGTCCTTGCCAATGTATCGTATAAATGGCGTGCGCCGAGGGGTGCACCAAGACGGAGAGGCCCCAAGACGTCGAGAATGTCGTCGCGGCCGAGCACGAAGGAGGAATTCGTTGAAGATGATTCGACATGGGGTGCTCTGGGCACTCGTTCTTGTTGGGATGTTGCATCCCTTGACTGGTCAAGTCGAGCTGAGGCGCACCAACGGAGCCTTGACGTCCGGCCGTCTGATTTCGATTAGCGCTGGGGGCGTGCTCAACTTCCGAGATGGCGCAACTAAGGACAAGATCACTTTGCCGCTGGCAGAAGTTGTGAGCTTGCGCTTTGGCAATCCTCCAGTTTCGCGCTACGGCAGCGATTCTTCCCTCCTACGCTTTGAGATGGCCGGCGGCGATATTGTCTACGGCAGCATCATTGACGGTGACTTTGATCATGTCCGTGTTGAATCTTTGCTCGGCCGCATCAAGATCCCCTTGGATGCTCTGGAGAGAGTGGTGTGCCTGGCAAATGCGAGCGGGCTTGATGCCCGGGCCAAGGTTGTTGGCGATGATGGCCAGGACGTGCTTTTGGTACGCTCGAAAGTTGGCGTCGACAGTGTTCACGGTTCACTCACGCGGTTCACGCGCACAGGCGCCTTGTTTGAGTTGGGCGACGGTGAAGAGACGCTTTTCGGCTTCAAGAAGAAAAAGGTCGCCTCAGTCAGTTTAGCAGAGCCGGAAGCTCCCAAATCAATCAAAGGCGTCCATAGTGTGGTGTTTTTTCGCGATGGTAGCCGCTTGACTGGGAAACTTACCAAGAACGTGGGGTCTTCAATTCAATTTGAACACGCCACAGGGGCGACCCTGGAACTGTCCGTAATTTCTGTTGCCGAGATCGACATTCGTAACGGTCAGTTCACTCATCTTTCTGACTTGAAGCCGATCAAGGTGCTGGAGACACCCTTTCTTGCTGGCGGTCTCAAGTACGGACTCGCCGTCGATCAGGGTATTCAAGGTGGCCCCCTCAGCATCGGGACCCGGGGTTTTCCAAGGGGGTTGAGCGTCCATACTCGCTGTGCCGTGACATTCACTGTCGACCCTGGATGGGCGTCGTTCTCAAGTGCGATCGGCGTGGACGGCGCGGTCGCGCATAGCCGCGTTAGAGCTAGCATCAATTTCTCAGTCCTCCTCGATGGAAAAGTTGTTGTTGGACCCACGCTTTGCCGTGCAGGTGAAGAGCCCAAGTGGTTGGAGAACGTTGACCTCAAAGATGCAAAGACACTTACTCTGGTCGCCGATTTCGCCGACAACTACCACTTTAACGGCTGGGCTGTTTGGGGCAGTCCCTATTTCGTCATGAAGGCTGATTGACGTCAACATGTTTGATCGTCTGGAGACACCGAGTCTTTTGCTTGTTGCTTTGCCAGCGTTTCTCTTTGTCCTGGTTCTGGTGATGACGAGCAAACCTCGAATCAAGGCCGGTTTCGGCGCCTTGATCACGATCTCCAGAGCCGGTGTTGTTGTTGTTCTTTGCGTTCTCATTGCCGGGCCGATGACCACTGACGTGGCCCGTTCTCCGACTCAGCTTGAAGTGATTCTCGATGTGTCTCGAAGTCTCGGCCAAGAAAACAAAAAACAGATGCTCACCGATGCTGAGGCACTGATTCGCGATCAATTGGCACTTCACGAGTTATTGGAAATAAAAGGGATAGCCTTTGCCGGCGCAGCCCAGGTCTTTCTGCGCGGGCACCCAACCGATGAGGAGGTGCGCCGAGCGTTCGCCACCCTTGCCCTGCCTGAGACCATGAAGGACTTGAATCCTCTGGCGACCGATCTTGAAGGGGCCTTGAACTTGGCTGATGCCGGTGTTTCGGAAGCGACGAATTACTGGCGCGTGGTCGTCTCTGATGGTGCCCTCCCGCCTCCTGGCCGATCGTTAGATGGTGAGGCCACGACGGTTGTGTTGGCCGCACAATTCAGAGCCAAACCATCGATTCAAGCGACATCATTGGTGATGCCCGAGCGCATAGAAGAGGGCCAACCTCTGCCAATGGAGCTGACCTACACCAGCAGCCGTGCTGATGCGTTGGACGCGATCTTGAGAGTGGATGGCGTCAAGGTCAAGACTTTGAAGCTCGATCTGGAAATAGGCACTCATCAGATCTCGCTGGCTGGGGAAGATCTGAAACTCTCACTTGGTGATCATCAGGTGCTCCTGCAACTGCAAACTCAAGATGATGAAGACCTCGACGACATGGTTGGAGCTGCCGTCAAAGTCACGCCCAAAAAACGGGTGCTTTTTGTCGTTGGTGAGAAAAGCGAGGGGCGGGCGCCGGCCATGCAGCGGGCCTTAAATGCCCAGGGAGTTGGTCTTTTTGCTGTTCCCGTCGCGGAAGTGAAATTAGATCAACCTTTTTGGGACAGGATCAAAGCCGTGGTTTTTGATCGGGTAGC